>NZ_PJIW01000030.1:0-44176 GCF_002929755.1 Arthrobacter sp. 4R501
CCGAAACCAAAGAATCAACCCGCACCAGAATCAAGCAGGGACCGGGCGGCCAACGTCACTCTGATGAAAAATTCGGGCTAGTCTGTCTCAGGCTGTTGGCATACCGTTCGGCCGACTAAACACTTGCCCACGACCGAGAAGTTGAACGCTCCGGCCCAAGTACGAATGCGATTGCCAGTCACCAACGGCGCGGACACAAGCAACGACTGCAATGTCACAAACGCTGTTTACTCCAGGGAAGGGCAGTAACTTCACGTCACATCGGCGCCGCGGACGTATATATACGCTGCAAGTCTCGAGATACAGATTTCATTGAAAATTCACGATTGACCAAATCGAGGCCGCGCCGAGACATTTCTTGGCGTAGTGACGGGTCCTCCATCAGCATCTCGATGGCTCCGACCAAACCTTCGAGCGAAGCATCAACCACGAAGCCACAACCGCTCCGCGATACGTCAGGGGCAAGACCGCACGAGTCGGTGATGACTACGGGTAGCCCAATCGACAAGGCTTCGAGAACGCTCATCGGGAATGGTTCGTCAACGGAGGGCAAAACGTAGATGGACGATTGCAGCATGCGTTCCAAAGTGCGCTCTGGCGCTAGGGAACCCTCCCATCTAATTTTGCCTCTGAAATGGGACTCCGAAATCATCGATTTTACTTTTTGCCCCTCCCCCTCATCCGGCCCAACCAAGGCGAATCCCCAGGTGTCCTGCCTTGACAAGATGTCAATGGCAGCCTCGACGAAAAGCGCTGGTCGCTTGCGGCTATGCAAGCGACTAAGAAACAGAACGTCTTTTGCCTCATTAGACGTGAGGGATTGGCGGGCCGGAGGTACGCCATTGCGTATGTTCGCGAGATTATCAGCCTTAGAACTCATCACGTTCCTGAGTGATCGCTCCTCGACGGGGGTAAGCCAAAAAACCTTGAATGCCGATTGCAGCACTCTTCGAATTGACAAAAAATCCAGTAGTCGAGCGAGCCACTTGTCGCTCTCATCAATCATTCCGTGCGGCTGCGCCACGTACCGCACTTTCCTCAGACGCGTCAATTCGGCCGCTGGTAGCGTCACCAGGTCTCGTGCCAAATGGACGTGAACCACGTCGAAGGAAGCAACGGTTCGCAGTAGTCTCGCCAGGAGGCCAGGGGCAACCAGCCCAGCAAAACCTGTACCTGGCACAAGCCTCCGGACGGCAAAGAGCTCAACAGGGACACCATCTATTTCCGACGGCGGACTCTCAGCAAAGCCGGAATGACCAGCGTATATAACGACCTCATGTCCATCTTGCATTAGGGCCTTTGCCTGATTCACTGCGACACGGATTGGGCCACCGTAGGCGCCATCTGGCGTGACGAGAGTAGCAATATGAAGGATGCGCACGCTGTCTACGCTACACGGAAGGTGTGCGAATTGCCCCCCTCGATTATGCGTGCGTTTGGAGTGGTACCAAGGCCTCTGTAACACATAGGTTCGTGCAGTAGGATTAGTCCCTAAAGAGACTTGCGAGCCTAACATCAGGGGGCGATGTGGAGCGCTGTAACTACAGCATCACGGAAGAAGCCGGCGAAACCGTAGATCTGTCTCGTTTCTCCGGTCAAGGTCTTGACCGCGGTCGTTCGCGACTCGTAGAAATCTTATGGTGGATTGCAAAGCTGTCTATTGTGCAAACGCGGGCACCTTGGCCGTCATCCGTTCGCAGAGCGGTTCTCCGCCTTTTTGGGGCGAACATCGGACAAGGGTTCTACATCCGTCCATCAGTAAATGTGCATTTTCCTTGGAAGTTAACCATTGGCGATAACGTTTGGATTGGCGAAGGTTGCACAATCCTAAATCTCGAACCAATCGTAATCCGCAGCAATACTGCCATCGCGCATGAGGTTTATATCACTTCTGGCGGTCACGACATCAGCAGCCGGGACTTCGCATACGAAAATAAGCCGGTACTAATCGAATCGGGCGTTTGGCTGGGTACAAGGTCATTCGTCGGTGCAGGGGTTACTGTCCACCGCGGTGCAGTCGTCGCCGCCGGTGCGGTCGTCGTCAAAGATGTCCCCGAATGGGCCATTGTCGGCGGGACCCCAGCCCGAGTCATTGGTACTCGGAAAATGGAAAGGTCCAAAAAATGAGGATCCTGGTAACAGGAGGAAGTGGCTTCATCGGAACAAATCTCGTGGAAGTTCTGAAATCGAACCACGACGTACGCAATTTCGACCACAAGATGCCGCAGGATCGGACGCACTTTCAGTTCTGGACCGAGGGAAGCGTTGACGACTACGACGCGCTGGCAGCCGTCTACAACGATCATCAACCAGAGGTCGTCTACCACTTAGCGGCGCGCACAGACCTTCACGGAGAATCAATCGATGACTACCCTGCGAACACCCAGGGAGTTCGAAATATCATTGCGGCGGGCGAAAGTTTAGCGAACCGGCCCCACACTGTTTACGCCAGCAGTCGCCTTGTTTTTGCGATAGATCATGTACCGACCCACGACTATGACTATAAGCCGACCACTCCATACGGAGAAAGTAAAGTTCAGACGGAACTGATTATCCGAGATGAGGCCGACAGGGGCGGCACGTGGACCATGGTCCGACCGACATCCATTTGGGGTCCCTGGTTCGGAATTCCGTATCGCGATTTCTTCGACACAGTCGAAAGGGGCAGGTATGTCAAGACCATCGGCCAGAACCCCAATAAGTCGTACGGCTTTGTCGGAAACGCAGTCCACGAACTCGTCCAACTCGCCATGGCCCCGACCGAGAAAGTCCACGGAAAAGTTTTTTGGCTGACAGACTACCCGCCAATTGTGTTGGACGAATGGGCTGATTTGATTGCAGATGAGTTCAGAGTGCGCCGCCCATATTCAGTTCCGCTTTGGGCCTTGCGTGCCGCAGCTAAATTAGGAGATGCGGCAAAGGCTCTCGGATACAGAGAACCGCCGCTAACATCCTTTAGACTCCGCAATCTCTTAACGGATATGAACTATGATGCCACTTCGACCCAACAAATCGTAGGTGATCTCCCATACTCCACGAATGAGGGTGTCCGACTGACGGTTGACTGGATTACGCAGCAACGCACAACGACCAAACAACCGGCCGAGGCGGTTCTGTAGATCCCGACACCTTCGACGCTTGTGTCGAAAGCGCCTCTGACCTTCGTTCGCTGTCAAAGTCCGACTTACTGCCTAAGAAAGTCAGACGACTAAATTCGCTTCTAACAATTTGAGGATAGAACTATGCATATCGTTATCACCGGGGTTGCGGGATTTGTCGGGAGCGCTATCGCCAGGCGAATGCTTGCCGAAGGACACTCTGTCGTTGGAATTGATTCGCTCACCAGTTACTATGATCCGAAAATTAAATTGGCTAACCTAGGAGATTTGAAGTCTTCGAAGTTTGAATTCATCGAAGGTGACATCAATTACATCGATCTCGCCGACGCTTTGGATGGCGCCGAAATTATCTTTCATGAAGCCGGACAACCTGGCGTTCGAAAATCATGGGGGGAAGAATTTTCCGAGTACACAAACGCAAACATTCTCGCAACCCAGAAGCTTCTGGAGGTCGCCAGATCAATCTCGACACTGAGAAAATTCGTCTACGCATCTTCCTCATCTCTGTACGGTGACGCCGAAGGATACCCAACGTCAGTGGAAGCGCTGCCGGCTCCTATCAGCCCGTATGGCGTGTCTAAGTTGGCGGCCGAGCATCTCTGCACCCTTTACGGAAAAAACTTTGGTGTGCCGACAGTTTCCCTACGGTACTTCACGGTGTTCGGTCCAGGACAACGTCCGGACATGGCCTTCACCCGTTTTATGCGGGCAGCCATACTTGACGATGAAATCCAAATTTTCGGCACGGGCGAACAAATTCGTGACTTCACGTACATAGATGACGTAGTTCAGGCCAATTACCTAGCTGCTACGACCGATACAGTGCCAGGTGTGGTTTACAACGTTGCTGGCGGCAGCAGCATCTCTGTAAACGACGTCCTGAAGATTGTGGCAGAAATCCACGGGTCTCCTTTGAACGTCCGTTACACGACGCCCGTTGCTGGGGATGTGTTTCAGACCGGAGGGGACATAACCTCAATTAGGCGCGACCTCAATTGGTCCTCCCAAGTGGATGTAAAGGAGGGCCTGAAGCGCCACTATGCGTGGGCTCTCAAGACCTTCGCCGGACAAAGTGCCAGCTTATGATCGGAACATCCGCCAGCGGTGGAACTCAGGTAACAGAATCTTCCGATAAGAGGGACAGCAGATGCCTCGGTTAATAGTCGTCATGCCGGCACATAATGCGGAGCAAACCATCGCGTCCGCATTAAAATCAACACTAAAGTTTTTGCCTAAAGATTCACGGATTGTCGTTTGGAATGACGGCAGCTCCGACCAAACACTTGATTGCGTTTCCCGTCTTGCAGACAGTCGCGTTCAAGTAATGGACTCGGCGATAAGTGTCGGCGGAGGAGTGGCACGATCCGAAGTCATCGCTCAAACGGATAGTGAATTCGTAGCCAATATGGATGCAGATGATATTTGCTTTCCTTGGCGCTTTGCCGTTCAGCACCACCACATTCAATCCGTCGATATTTCGTTTACCGCAGCAATAAAGTTCGGAAACTCGCTGCGTCAGATCCGACCCACAAGCCCTCTCCCTTACCGGCCAGAGGATGTAGCAGCATCTCTCGCATTCCACAATACGCTGTCCCATCCGTCTATGTTTGCTCGTCGGAGTGCACTCGAGCTTGCCGGTGGCTATAGAGACCTCAAAGTGGCCCAGGACTACGACCTTTGGCTTCGTGCAGCAACTGTCGATGTTCGGATGGGCCGAATTGGATTGCCTTGTATTGGGTACAGACAGAGCCCCGTTCAGATTTCCAAACAGGCTGGGTACAATCAGCGGATCGTTTCTCAGCACCTGATCAACGATGCATATCTTGCATACGCTGAGCACCGGGTGCCAGGCACTTCTGAGCGACTTCAAGCTGCGAGTGCTCACGAACAGTCCCGCGACTCCGCACTCAATAACCTGCTTTCAGCTCAGCTGCGTGACTTCAACCCAATTCTGCGGGCCTATTATAAACAACTCCTGAGGCAAAAGAGGCTAGGCCCCTTTGCTGTCTCCAAGTTGGCTATGGATACTGAGAAGTGAAAATCAACGGCTACAACGCTTTAGGTTTTGCCCTGAGTGGAATAGAAAAAGATCAAGACTTTATGCGCCGATTATTCGGAACGTCTTTCAAAAAGCGTTCGTCTATCCGAGCTTGGCTCACTAATCCAAGCATTCGAGCCGCCTTCTTGATGAGGCTATCATCATGGGGCGGGGTAATAGGGATCATCGCCCGGCAAAGACTAATCTCCAATTTTTCCTGTGATGTAACACCGGGCGCCCAGATTAGGGGGGCCCTATATCTTCCCCATCCGGTCGGTATTGTCATAGGGTCGGGCACTAACTTGGTTGGATCCATTTCAATTTATCAGGGGGTGACGATCGGTTCCAATAAAAACGGTAGTTACCCGACGGTTCACGAAGGCGTTCGCATTTTTCCAAATGCTTTAGTTATTGGCAACGTAACGCTACATGCCGATTCTACCGTAGGGGCAGGTGCATTCGTTTCCCGCGATGTTGCTGAGCGCGGGTTGGCCCGCAATAGTGAGACCTGAGTGTTCCACGTGAGTTGCACAAAGAGTGCATGGTCAGACCAGGATTCTGAGAATACTTCTATCCAAACAAGAACGGCAGAGGTTTGCTGAGGCAAATTTTGTCCTTGGCCGAGCGACTCGCTCCCAGGCTAACTTCTTCTTTGTTGTTACTGTCTCTCGCATTCTTTGCCGATCCGCATGTTGTTGGGATCTACAACTGGGGGATACTTGTCTTCACCCTCTTTCAAGCGGTTACTGATGCTCCGATTAGGCAAGTGATAATTGTCGCAATATCGAGCAGGAGAGGCCTTAGATTTCTCTCAAGATACAGAGTCCTAGTTCCTGTCTTTGGCTTCGTTAGCATCCTTTCCTGCTGTCTGGTTTTGAACCTAACGCTACCGCGCGAGTCCGCTGGGCAAGCTTGGACGCTCTTGCCTATTGCGTTCGCCCCGCTCTTCACTGCGGCTGGCGTGGAGAGCGTAGGGCGCCTCCAACGTGCACACAAATGGCGAATACTGGCCACCGGCCAACTGGTTGCGGCAACCGCTTCGCTTGCCATCGCCGTACCTGTATTGGTTTTGTTCCGTTCACCCCTGGGATGTTCCCTCGGCCTTCTGGCTACTGAAGTAGGTTTCGCCCTGTGGTGCCGAGTCCAAGCTCGCCGTAGCTTCACCGAACTCCCTCTCCAGAGAAGCGGCCGAATTAGACCACTGTTCCAGGGTATGGCAGCGTACTCCGGGCTGGCATGGACACAAGGTCAGGCGGACAGAGTCCTCATAGGTGCCTTTTCGGGCCCATCGAACCTTGGTATTTTCTCTATGGCTATAGCCTTGGCGCGGAGCTTGGGAGATGCGATGGCAGCTTCGAACGCTAACGTCCTCAGAAGCGAACTCAGCGACTTAACGGTCGATCAAGTGAATCAAACACGCGAGCGTGCCACACGAGTGCTCAATCGCGGTGTGTTGCTTGCAACGTGTGGGGCAGTCTTGTCAGTAGCTCTGACACAAATTCTTGTAGCGCCACTTCTCGGGCCCGAATGGGCACCGTCAACGGAGGTTGTACCAATCCTTGCCTTGTGCACGGTGCCATCGATGCTTTCGTGGAGTTCTGCGGTCCTGCACGTTGCTCGTCGCACATCGACTCGCGCTTTGGTGGCACCAATAGTTGGCATTCTGTTCGCCGTCCCAATAGCTCTCCTCGCAATCACCGACCTCCCAGCTGCGGCGTGGGCAGTCTTGGCGAGAGAAGTAACACTGACGTCCATCGGATATGGCCTTATTGGAAGGGCCGCTCCCTGGAAGAGTTACTTATTCGGAATGGTCCTCGTGGCCGTCGGATCAATTTACTTGCTTGCCATCATATGACCCGTCGCGTTCGAATTACAGCCACTGAAAGAATGCTTCGGGATTCTGAATCAACTTTTTCATCAGAACTCAACATGTAGGAGATAGGCATGACCAACCCACGGCTACGAGTTACCATCATCGGCCTGAACTATGCCCCGGAACCTTCAGGTAATGCACCTTATACCTCCGGGTTGGCGGAAGGGCTCGCCGCACTTGGGCACCGAGTAACGGTCATCACCGGATATCCCCATTATCCTGAGTGGAGACTCACCGACGGATATAAAGGATGGTCCTCTGCTGAGGAGATCAATGGCGTAAACGTTCTTCGGTTACGCCATCATGTACCGACTAAACCCGCGGCACTTTCCCGGCTGCACATGGAATTAAGTTTTGGTCTGCGATCCATCTTTGCCTCATGGGACAAACCCGACGTCGTGCTATTTGTAAGCCCCGCCCTGTTTTCCTCGGGGCTGGCCATTATCAGGGCAAGGTTGCAGCGCAGGCCCGCCGGTGTCGGTATCTGGATCCAAGACATCTACAGTCGTGGCCTCGTAGAAACCGGGATGTCTCCTGGACCGGCCACGAGATTAGCCACATGGATCGAGTCTCGCATATTGCGATCTACCAATGGTGTAGTAGCCATCCACGATCGGTTCAAGAACTACATCGTGACTTCGTTGGGAGTGAGTCACGACGATGTGACCGTTATTCGTAACTGGACGCACCTTCCACCCGCACCGGACGGCATTCGCGATGAAACTCGAGCGCGCCTTGGGTGGAAGGACACAGATCTGGTCGTCCTGCACTCCGGCAACATGGGAAAGAAGCAAGGACTGGAGAATGTCCTAGCTGCAGCGCGGCTTGCAGATTCGAGGAACAGCCGTGTTCGATTTGTCCTGATGGGCGACGGCAACCAGCGGGCCAAACTTGAACAGTCCGCTGATGGGATACAACGTGTACAATTCGTTCCGTCGCTCCCAGACGCTGAATTTCAGGCCGCGCTGGTTTCAGCTGATCTTCTACTCGTGAATGAACTCCCTGGGGTTACGGAAATGGCCGTCCCCAGCAAGCTCACGTCGTACTTCAATTCTGGCGTGCCCATAATCAGTGCAACCGATGAGGGCAGCGTAACTGCGGGAGAGATTGCTACCTCGGGTGGCGGTATTCGCGTCGATCCTGGGAACCCGGCAGCGTTACTCGAAGCTGCCGAGACCCTAGGCCAGGATGGAAACACTATGCGACGTCTTGGCGCAGCAGGCTTAAGGTTTCGTCATGAAACATTGTCGGAGGCGGTCGCCATCTCCAAGTATGATGATTTCATTACAAGCCTGGCATCGTCGCGCGGCCTTTAGGGCTGCGCGATTTCTTTTCGCACAATGGGGGTCTAAGTGACTAAGCGCGCACTTATTACGGGTATCACAGGGCAAGATGGCTCATACTTAGCCGAACTGCTACTGCAGAAGGGCTACGAAGTTCATGGTTTGATCCGCAGGGCGTCGACGTTCAACACCGCACGGGTGGACCATCTTTACGTTGACCCTCACGATCCAAAGGCC
The DNA here is from genome assembly GCF_002929755.1 of Arthrobacter sp. 4R501. Lineage (NCBI taxonomy): Bacteria > Bacillati > Actinomycetota > Actinomycetes > Micrococcales > Micrococcaceae > Arthrobacter > Arthrobacter sp. 4R501. Next base: position 8,551 of record NZ_PJIW01000030.1, read on the forward strand.
AAGCTCTTCCTTCACTATGGAGATCTCAGCGACGGGGCGCGTTTGGTCACGCTTCTGGCAGAGATCAAGCCCGACGAGGTTTACAACCTCGCCGCCCAGTCGCATGTTCGAGTTTCCTTCGATGAGCCCGAGCACACCGCGGACACAACGGGTGTTGGAACTATCCGGCTTCTTGAGGCCGTTCGAATGTCTGGAATTGAAACGCGGTTCTACCAGGCCTCATCTTCTGAAATGTTCGGTGCTACGCCTCCGCCTCAAAATGAAGAAACTCCGTTCTATCCGCGTTCCCCCTACGGTGCCGCGAAGGTGTACAGCTACTGGATCACCAAGAATTACCGCGAGGCCTACGGGATGTTTGCGGTCAATGGCATCCTTTTCAACCACGAATCGCCTCGTCGAGGCGAAACTTTTGTAACCCGCAAGATCACGCGTGCGGTGGCCGCAATCAAGGCCGGCAAACAAGACCTGCTATACATGGGAAATCTGGACGCAGTGCGTGACTGGGGTTACGCTGCGGAATACGTCGAGGGAATGTGGCGCATGCTGCAGGCTGACGAGCCTGACGATTTTGTGCTAGCGACTGGTGGCAACTACACCGTCCGCGACTTCCTCAACATTTCGTTCGAACACGCGGGCCTGAATTGGGAGAACCACGTCCGCTTTGACGAACGCTACCTGCGTCCGACTGAGGTTGATGCTCTCGTCGGAGATGCGTCGAAAGCCCAGGAGAAGCTGGGTTGGAAGGCCTCGATTCACACGCCGGAGTTGGCTCGCATCATGGTCGACGCGGACATCGAAGCCCTCAAGCACGCCGGCAATCACTGGATCGACACGGTCAACCTCGAAAGCTGGAAGAACTAGTGTCTGAAGACGTCACTTTCGAACCTACTGTTCTAGACCGTTCCTCGACATTCTACGTTGCAGGTCATCGCGGGCTTGTGGGATCTGCGATCTGGCGGAATCTAGAAGCCCAGGGCTTTACGAATCTTGTCGGGCGAACGTCATCCGAATTGGACCTAAAGGACCGCGATGCAGTATTCGCTTTCTTTGCGAAGTCGAAGCCACGTTACGTTGTCCTCGCGGCTGCCAAGGTAGGTGGGATTCTTGCAAACAGCACCTATCCGGTTGACTTCCTCAGCGATAACCTGCGAATCCAGGTCAACGTTCTCGACGCAGCACGCGAACACGGTGTGAATCGTCTCCTGTTCCTGGGGTCCTCCTGCATCTATCCGAAATTCGCCGAACAGCCAATACGGGAAGACTCACTGCTTACAGGGCACTTGGAGCCAACCAACGACGCGTATGCCGTTGCCAAGATCGCTGGAATCATGCAGATCCAGGCGGTTCGTCGGCAATACGGGCTTCCCTGGATCTCTGCCATGCCGACCAATTTGTACGGACCCGGCGACAATTTCTCGCCAACAGGGTCCCACGTCTTGCCAGCGTTGATCAGGCGCTATGACGAAGCAGCGAAAGCCGGAACCCGTATCGTCACCAACTGGGGGACAGGGTCTCCCCGGAGAGAGTTCCTTCACGTAGACGATATGGCGGCAGCCTGCTTACATCTGCTCGAGCATTATGACGGCCCCTCGCAGGTCAATGTTGGGACAGGAAGCGATGTAACCATTCGCGAGCTCGCTTCGTTGGTTGCGTCAGCGGTCGGCTATACGGGCGAAATTGCCTGGGACGCTACCAAGCCCGATGGAACGCCTAGGAAGCTGCTCGATGTTTCCAAATTGGCCGATGCCGGTTGGTCAGCGTCGATCGGACTTGAAGACGGAATTCGCAGAACAGTCCAATGGTTCAGAGAAAACTCTCTGTCTGTCCGCAGCTAAATAGCTTTGGGGAATGGGGGAACTGTGAGTGAGGACGCCAACTGGCGCAGGCGTTCATCGCGGCGTCTCCGGGTAGTAGATGCCTTCGTGGTCATTTGGGCTGTCGTGGGAGCGTACCTGATTCGGTTCGGAATGGACCCGGAATTTAGTTCCGCGGGTCAGGATGTCCCGTACATCTGGTTTTCAGTGGTCCTCGCTGCCGCGTGGTGGTTAATGCTGGGAGCTTGGAATACTCGGCAGAGCCGCATCCTCGGTTCCGGACCGGACGAATACAAGCGAGTGGCCGCAGCCTCCCTATGGTTGTTCGGCATCGTTGCCATAGTTTCCTACGTCCTCCGAATTGACACTGCCCGTGGGTACGTTGGGTTGGCTCTTCCCGTAGGTTTACTTGGACTTCTGCTTGGCCGTTGGCTGATCAGACAACACCTCAGCATCAAGCGCGGACAGGGCCACAGCATGTCTCGTCTTCTCTTGGTGGGTGGACCCGGTGCGGTCTCCCATTTGGCGTCGTCATTGACTAGCGCGAAGCATGCTGGATACCTTCCCGTCGGGGTTTACATGCCTGGGGTCGAAAGTGACCTTAAGGTCGAACCAAATTCGGGACTCGAGATTGTGGGGCACGAACCCGACACTCATTCCATAGTCGCCGCTTTAGAAGCCTGTGGGGCGGATGCTGTAGCAGTTTCCGCAGGCGTTCAACTGCACCCTCAGACCCTCCGACATCTGGGATGGGAGTTGGCGGCCCGGAACATTGGGCTGATTATGGCTCCTGCCCTCACGGACATCGCGGGGCCTCGGATACATACACAGCAGGTCGCAGGCTTGCCGCTGATTCATGTCACCACTCCGACACTTGAGGCAGGCCAACGTGTCGCTAAGCGGCTTTTTGACCTTTTCGCAGCGAGCATTTTACTCCTCCTGGCAGCGCCTGCAATGGTTCTGGTGGCCGCCCTGATAAGGCTGGATAGTACTGGCCCCGTATTCTTCCGTCAGGAACGAGTAGGAATGGAAGGGAACCATTTCCATATGCTCAAGTTCCGTTCCATGGTCCTCGACGCAGAAGCCCGCCTTACCGAGCTGGCTCGGAAGAACGAAGGTAGCGGCCCGCTCTTCAAGATGAAGAATGACCCACGTGTGACACGAATTGGCGGACTCCTGCGGCGTTTCAGCGTCGATGAATTGCCGCAACTGCTAAACGTCCTTAGCGGATCCATGAGCCTAGTCGGCCCGCGTCCTCCCCTCCCCCGGGAAGTAGAGGCCTATGAAAGCGACGTCCGCCGTCGTCTGCTGGTCAAGCCCGGGCTCACAGGATTGTGGCAGGTGAGCGGACGCTCGAATCTGTCATGGCAGGACTCAGTACGCCTGGATTTGTACTACGTAGAAAATTGGTCGCTCGCCGGCGACCTCGTAATAATCCTCCGAACCGTCCGTGCTGTCTTTGGCAGTACGGGCGCCTACTAAACCTCGCTGATCTCGCTTCGACGCGAAGGAACAACTGACCCCTTGGGGAAGGAATCATCACAATGCGCATTTCTGTAATCGGTTGCGGCTATCTAGGCGCTGTTCATGCGGCCTGTATGGCGAAGTTGGGCCATGAGGTAGTCGGTATTGATGTCGACGCGCGGAAAATCGAAGAACTGTCTGCAGCGCGTGCGCCGTTTTACGAGCCAGGTCTTGAAGACCTCCTAAGGGAAGTTCAGGAAACGGGACGGCTGTCCTTCACAACCGACATAGCCGCTGCCGCAGGAAGCGCTGTGCACTTCATTTGTGTGGGCACGCCTCAGAAAAAGGGCGAGAACGGTGCAGATATGACGTATGTCGACGCCGCCGCTACAGGGCTCCTCCCCTACATCTCTCCAAGCGACGTGGTAGTGGGAAAATCGACAGTACCTGTGGGAACAGCCTCGCGTCTCGCTGAGCTTCTCCGTGCAGAGCAGCCTGATGCCCACTTGGTCTGGAATCCAGAGTTCCTTCGTGAAGGTCATGCCGTTGCAGATACACTCCATCCCGACCGATTCGTTTACGGTGTTTCCGATGGATCTGAGGAGAATCCTGCAGTTGCCGTACTCGACGACGTTTACGCGTCTCCACTCGCGTCTGGCACCCCGCGTCTGGTGACAGACCATCCGACAGCGGAGCTCGTCAAGGCGGCTGCAAATTCGTTCCTTGCCACAAAGATTTCATTCATAAACGCCATGGCTGAAGTTTGCGAAGCAGCTGGAGCAGACGTAACGCACCTTGCGGACGCTATCGGCATGGATGATCGGATCGGACGAAAATTCCTCAATGCAGGTATCGGTTTTGGAGGTGGCTGCCTGCCGAAGGACATCCGTGCGTTTATGGCCCGCGCCGGAGAGCTGGGCGCCGATCAAGCGCTGACCTTCCTTCGCGAGGTCGACGCCATCAATATGCGTCGCCGAACGCGTGTGGTTGAGCTCGCACGCGACTTATGCGAAGGGTCTTTGCTGGGCAAGCGGGTCACTGTACTGGGCGCCGCATTTAAGCCTGAAAGCGACGACGTACGCGACTCCCCTGCGTTAAGCATTGCGGCGCAGCTGCAATTGCAGGGTGCTGTCGTCACCGTGACGGACCCGAAAGCTCTGGCAAACGCCGCGCGTAGATTCCCGGAGCTCCACTACGAGGCCGACACTTCGACTGCAGTCCGGAATTCGGACGCTTTGCTGTTGCTCACCGAGTGGCAGGAGTATCGGGACCTGGACCCGTACGAGTTGGCGGGGTCGGTATCTTCGCCTCGGGTCCTTGATGGCCGCAACGTTTTGGATGCTGCCAAGTGGCGGGCTGCTGGCTGGAACTACCGCGGACTAGGCCGACCCTAACGATGGATAAACCACAAAGCTCCTCGGCTAACGATGCTTCCTCAAGGATTCGACGGACTTCGCAATCCGGCCGAAAAAGTCCTCGGCGACGGATCCTGTTCGCCCTTGCCACCCTGGGGGGCCTCACTCTCATTGCCGTGGCCGGCACAGTCTGGCTGGGAAGCAAAGCGTCAGAGATAAGTTCCGAACTCACCTCGGCGACCCAGCTGATTCCCTCGCTCAAAGAAGAGATAACCACGGACAACGCCGATGGGGCTGCAGCCACAGTCGATGAACTTCGCACGCACACCGCGGCCGCGAAACAGGCAGCTGACGACCCTCTCTGGACTTTAGCGACGACTCTGCCGATGCTCGGGTCCAACTTCAGCGCCGTCGCGGAGGTTGCACGATCAGCCGACGATGTGGCCAACCTGGGTCTCGCACCGCTCGTAAAGGTTTACAGCTCCCTCAATTGGGAAATGCTTCTCCCCAGCAGCTCAGGTACTGATCTGAAACCGCTCGAAGCAGCTTCTCCAAGCATTTCTGCTGCATCTCATGCCGTGCGGCTTTCAGCTGACAGGCTCAGTCAGATCGATACGACCAAGCTTTTGCCTCAAGTGGCCGACCCTTTGACTAGTGCGAGAGATCAACTGCAGGACCTCACTTTGGCTCTCGATTCCGCCGCCAACGCCGCGAACATCGCGCCTGAGATGCTCGGCGCGCAAACACCACGCAATTACCTCCTCATCATCCAAAACAATGCCGAGGCTAGAGCCTCTGGCGGCATTCCTGGAGCTCTTGCCGTTCTCAGCCTGGACAAGGGCAAACTGACGTTGGGCTCTCAGAGCAGCGCCGGAGCCGTCGGCGTCATGTCGCCCATCGTGCCGTCGGACCCCGAGCAACAACAGATCTATTCAGGGCGCATGGGTAAGTTCATGCAGGATGTGAACCTAACGCCGGACTTTCCCACGGCGGCCAAAACCGCTCAAGCCATGTGGGAGCGGAAGACCGGACAACGTGTTGACGGCGTTATCTCCATTGACCCAGTGGCCTTGAGCTACATCCTGGATGCCACCGGTCCTGTCAAGATCACGGACCCTGAGCTCGTGGCACTCGCCGGCGCGCGCTTGCCGACTGAGCTTACGGGTAAGAACGTCGTCCAAACCGTACTTTCTGATGTCTATGCAGAAATTGAGCAGCCCCGCCTCCAAGATGCCTACTTCGCCGGAGTCGCTCAAGAGATCTTTGCAGCATTGTCCGGCGGCAAGGGAGATGCGAAGGGCCTCATTGAAGGGCTTACACGCGGCACCGATGAGGGTCGTGTTCTTGTCTGGTCAGGGCTGCCCACAGAGCAGTCCGTCATCGCCAAGTACGCCTTGAGCGGATCCATTACGGGACCCAGCATTGCCCCGGCCCAGTTTGGCGTCTACTTCAACGACGGCACTGGAGCGAAGATGGACTACTACGTCAAGCGGACCGTCCAGCTAATAAAGGAATGTCCGAAGGACGGCTACGAGCAGACAACTGTCCGCGTCACCAGCACAAACAGCGCCCCCGCAGACGCAGCCACTTCATTGCCGGCCTACGTTACGGGAGCCGGCAACTATGGCGTACCCGCAGGCTCCATCCAAACAAACATTGTGGCTTACGGGCCCGTCCAAGCCAACGCAGAGACTGCCAAGTCGAACGGACAGAAAGCAGACTTCGCTTCATACATCCACGGCAACAGGCCTGTAGGCGTCATGGCGATCAAGCTCGCACCAGGTGAAAGCCGCACCGTTGAATTTACTTTCGGGAAGATCGTGCAACACACGGAACCTAACGTAGTCGTCACGCCCACTGTCCAAGCTGTCAAAGATGTGATCCTGCCCACAGAAATTCCCTCGTGTGGGTAGTAGTTATAGACAGTGCGTTAACACTATGTAAACCGACTGGATAGAGATTGCTAGCTGCTCTACGCGGATGGTAATGTCGTTGTGGGATATATATCCGGGATTTCTGCACAGGTCTCGTGCGGAGAGGAACCTCCTCAATTCGGGTACACACAAAAACTTAAACGTCTCCGGGGGGACAATAATGAAAAAAACACTCGCAGCACTCGCACTTGCAGGATCTCTTGCACTGGTTGGCACCGCACCGGCTATCGCCGCCAACTACCCGCCGATTCCGCCGCAGGCTGCTGTCTCTGACGGCACCGTTGGCCCGGGTGAACAATTTATCTTCCGCGGACGTGGCCCCTTTGCTGGTGAATCCCTCACCATCACTGTGACGCCGGGTAACCCGCCCGCATCCCAGGGCAGGTCAGTTGCCGTAAAGATCCCCGTTTTCCAGGCGCAGACCTTCGGCGCTCAGGCGGACGCTCAGGGCAACTACTCAGTTCCGATCACGATCACCGAAGCCGGCACCTACTTCATCACCGCTACGGGCAATGTTTCAGGTAACACGGTTGGCCCCGTCACGGTTGTAGTGGACCCGAGCTTCGCCAGCAACGGCGCCCCGCTGTCCAACACCGGCGGCGCTCCGCTCGCAAACACCGGAGCTGGCCTTGCCAACACCGGTGCTGACTCCGGCCTCATCCTCTGGACCCTGGTCGGCGCTGGCGCGCTGGCCGCCGGTGCAGCCTCTGTAGTTGTAGTTCGTCGCCGCGCCAAGACCGAAGCAGCAGCGTAACCGCAGCACTCACTAGCACCAACGAGGGTGGGTGGTTCTCCGGGAAACCGGAGAACCACCCACCTTCTGCATTTAAGGTTTCGACAGGCTCAACCACCGAAGAGAAGTTTTCTACCACCGAACGGTCAGGTTAAACACCGAACTGTGGTACTTATTTGATCTATGGGGAGACATTGGCGCAGAAGACCGTGGCACTGGGACTTGTCGGTTCCTCTCCCCCGCCCTCAGGCGCTCCCCTACATCCTTCTCATGGTGCTGGCCGTAGCCGCTCTGGGAATGGCTGCTATGGCCTTGCTGAGAACTACCTGAGGGTCCGTTGAGGATCCCGGACAACCCGAGGCTCTGGCGCGCGGTTCTGGTCGCCATGCTTGTGCCGCTGGCGCTGGTCGCATTCTGGCCCAGCCCTGTCGATGAGCCTTTGCAGGGTGATCTGGCCAACCTCCTGAGATTCCTTCATGCCCACGGAATTCCCACCTGGTTCAACTACCAATTCGTCGAAGCATCTGCCAATGTAGCGCTCTTTATTCCCCTCGGCGCCGTCGCAGCCCTGGCCTATCCAGGAAAACGCTTGTGGCAGATCGGAATTCTTGGACTGATTGTCTCGGGCTGCATCGAACTGGGCCAGCTGCTATTTCTTCACAATCGGTTTGCAAGCGCGCTGGATCTTGTCACAAATACTGGAGGGGCCGTAATTGGCGCTCTCTTGGTCGCTGCGGCCCTTAAACGCCTACAGGCCGGCCGCTGGTCAGCGGCCGGCCTGTAGGGCGTCACAGAAGCATCAGGAGTTAGCCGACGAAGGCCTTCAACCAGGTCTTCAAGTCTTCGCCGAACTCCACGCGCTCGGAAGCCAGCGTAATGACGGCCTTCAGGTAGCTCAGCTTGTCGCCAGTATCGTAGCGGCGGCCTTTGAACACCACGCCATACACGCCCGAGCCTTCACCCTCGCTGGCGGCCAGGGTCTGGAGCGCATCGGTCAGCTGGATCTCCCCGCCGCGGCCGGGCTCCGTGTTCTCGAGGACCCCAAAGACGGACGGGTGCAGCACGTACCGGCCGATGACGGCCAGATTGGACGGTGCCTCGTCCGCGGCCGGCTTCTCTACCAGGCTGTTGACGCGGACGTAGTCCTCACCATCGATGGCAGTGATGTCCGCGCAGCCGTAGGCGCTGATCTCCGAGGGATCCACCTCGATGAGCGCGATGACCGAACCGCCCGTCTTCTGCTGCACCTCCATCATGGTGGTGAGAAGGGTCTCGGCCTCATCAATGAGGTCGTCACCCAGGAGAACGGCGAACGGTTCGTTGCCAACGTGCTGGCTGGCGCACAGCACTGCGTGCCCCAGGCCCTTGGCTTCGCCTTGGCGGACGTAGTGGATAGGACCAAGATCAGACGCCTCGTGGACCAGGTCCAGGCGACCCTGATCGCCCTTCAGCTCCAGCGCGCGCTCCAAGCCGGGTTCACGGTCGAAGTGGTCCTCAAGGGCGCGCTTGCTGCGCCCCGTGATCATCAAAATGTCGTCGAGGCCGGCCTTGACGGCTTCCTCCACGACGTACTGGATGGCCGGGCGGTCAACCACCGGCAACATTTCCTTCGGCATCGCCTTGGTGGCGGGCAGGAAGCGAGTCCCCAGGCCGGCAGCAGGAATGACGGCTTTTGTAATAGATTTCCCCATTGTCATAGGTGAACCTTACAAATCGATTGCCAAAACACGCAATTGATTTCGACAGGCGCAATCACCGGCCTTCGAACACTGGCGCCCGCTTCTCCTGGAATGCCCGGAAGCCTTCGGCATAGTCCGCGCTCTTGCAAAGCCGCGCCTGCTCCGCATTTTCCTCGGCCATGGCGTCCCATAGGCCCAGCCGCTGGTCGCGGATGTGCGCCACCAGCTCCTTGCTCGCCGTGAAGGCACCCGTTGCCCCGGCGGCAACCTTCGTCACAATTTCCCTGGTATTGGCCAACAATTCATCGGCGGGCATGGCCCGGCTGAACATCCCCTGTGCCACGGCCTCCGTGCCGGACATGAGCTCTGCCGTGTAGATCAGGTCCAAGGTCCGGTGCATCCCCAGCCGCTCGGTGAAGTACCAGTGCCCGCCCGAATCCAGCGTTGCCCCCAGCTTGGCGAACGGCGAGCCGAACTTGGCGTTCTCCGCCACGTACACCACGTCCGTGGCCAGCAGCAGGCCCAGGCCCACGCCCAGGCAGGCGCCATGGGCGGCCGCGAACGTCGGCGCCGGGAACGCGCTCATCTTCCTCAGCAGCGGCTGCACCAGCCCACCCAGGTACGCTTCGGCGTCGTCCGTCTCCGGCGTCACGCCCGAAATGTCCCGGCCCGCGCAGAAGGCGCGGCCCTCTCCCCTAAGCAGCAGCGCCCGCACTTCACCGCGCGAGGCGGCGGCAGCGGCGTCGTCGTACGCCTGTGCTAAATCAGCGAGCGCCTGCTCGTCCAGGGAGTTCAGCTTGTGCGGCGCGTCCAGGACCACTTCGGCGACGTTGTTGGCGATGGAGAGGGAGATCATTGGGCTCCTTGGGTCGGGTTCGGGGGTTTCGACAGGCTCAACCACCGATCACACGTCGAAGTCGACTGTTACTTCTTTGCTGGTGGGGTGGCTCTGGCAGGTCAGGACGTACCCCTTGTCCAGTTCATCCTGCTCCAGCGCGTAGTTTTCGTCCATGGTCACGGTGCCGGTGACCAGTTTGGCGCGGCACGTGCCGCACACTCCCCCGGCGCACGCGAACGGCACATCCGCCCGGACCCGCAGCGCCGCGTTCAGGATGGATTCGCGGGCGTGCGTGGGGCTGGCCACGTCGCCCTGCAGGCCGTCCAGCTTGAACGTGATCCTGTACGTCTCCTGCGACTCGTCCACCACCACGGGACGGCCGGCGTGGCCCTCCGGGCGGTCCGGCTTGCCCGATGTGAACAGCTCGAACCGCACGTGCTCCGGCTTCACGCCGCGCTCGGCCAGGGTGTCCCGGCACAGCTGCACCAGCTCGAACGGCCCGCACAGGAACCACTCGTCCACATCGTCCGCGTGGATGGCGGTGCCCAGCAGCTGCTGCAGCTTCTCGGCGTCGATCCGTCCGCTGAGCAGCGGCGCGATCCGCTGCTCGCGGGACAGCACGTGGTGGATGGCCAGCCGCTGCGGGTACTTGTCCTTCAGGTCCGCGAGCTCCTCCAGGAACATCACGTCCATGGCGGCCTTGTTGGCGTAGATCAGGTCAAAGCGCGTCTCCGGGTTGGCGGCCAGCAGCGTGCGGGCGATCGCGATCACCGGGGTGATGCCGCTCCCCGCCGCGATGGCCACAAAGGTGCCCGCCCCCTGGGAGGCTGCCTCCCCCGCGAGCTCCTCCGGGTGGTTCATGGAGTTCATGACGTTCTGCTCCACGGCCTTGCCGTCCCGGCCGTGCTTGGACACAAACGCGCCCATGGGGCTCATGACGTCCAGGGTGTCCCCCGCCTTCAGCTCCGCGTTGGCCCACGTGGAGAACAGCCCGCCCAGGTCCTGCTTCACGGCCACCCGGATCTCGCTGCTGCCGTCCGGGAAGCTGCGCGGCTCCGCGCAGATGGAGTAGCTGCGGCGGATCTCGTGCGGCTCGCCGCTCTCATCCGGCAGCGTGGTGCGCAGGGCCACGTACTGGCCGGGCAGGTAGTCGAACTGGCCGGCGAGCTCTTGGGGGACGCCGAACGTGACCTCGATGGCGTCCTCGGTCAGCCTTCTTACCTCGGTGACGGTGAGGGTGTGGAAGGACGGACGACGGCGGCCGCTGGCTAGCGCCGATTCGGCGGCGGTCTGGCGCACAACAGGCATGGGGCTTCCTTACAGGACTTTGAAGTAGTCGAACGGTTCCAGGCAGTCCTTGCAGACGTACAGCGCTTTGCAGGACGTGGAGCCGAACCGGGTGAGCTCCCTGGTGTTCAGGCTGGAGCACTGGGGGCATTTGACGGCCATTTTGAGCCTGATGGGTCCGTGGTGGCCGCCGGCTGCTGCCATGCCCGACGGCGGCGCGATGCCGTACTCCCGCAGCTTCGCCTTCCCGGCGGCCGTCATCCAGTCCGTGGTCCAGGCCGGGGCGAGCACCAGTTCGACTTCTGTCTGTTGGTAGCCTTCCTTGGCGAAGGCCTTTTTCAGGTCGTCGCGGATGGCGTCCATGGCCGGGCAGCCCGAGTACGTGGGCGTGATGGTGACGCGGACACTGTGTTCAGCTGTGTTGTGTTCCTCCGTCACCTGCACGTCGCGGAGGATGCCCAGGTCCTCGATGGTGAGCACGGGGATTTCCGGGTCGCAGACCGTGGCGGCGATGTCCCACGCCTGCTGCTGTTGTGTCTGCTGCCGTGTCGGGTGCTGTGCAGCGGTGGCCACGGCGATCACCAGCTTGCTCCGGGATACTCGCGCGCCAGCACCTGCATCTCCGCGAGGAGGTAGCCCAGGTGCTCGGAATGATGGCCATGCCGTCCGCCGCCGGGGGCAGCCGGGACGTCCGGCACTCCCAGCTCGGCTTCGGCCAGGATCTCCCCGGTCAGCCGGTCAAAGTCCGCGCGCAGGCTGGAAGGCTCGACGGCGGCGCCCGTTTCAGTCAGGCGCGTGGTCAGCTCGTCGTCCTGGAAGAGTTCGGCAACGTAGGGCCACATCTGCTTCAGGCCCTGGATCATCCGTGTGCGGGATTCCTCGGTGCCGCCGGCCAGTCGCAGGACCCACTGGGCGCTGTGGTCCCGGTGGTAGTCCACTTCCTTCACGGCCTTCGCGGCGATGGCCGCGAGTGTGGCGTCCGTGGACTCGGTGAGCCGGCGGTAGAGCTCGAACTGGTAGTAGCTCACGATGAACTGGCGGGCGATGGTGGCCGCGAAGTCGCCGTTGGGCTGTTCAAAGATGGCGGCCGACCGGAACTCGTGCTCGCGCCTGAAGTACGCCAGGTCGTCCTCGGTCTTGTCCCAGGCGCCGCCGGCGTAGGTGAGGAAGCTTCTTGCGTGGCCCAGCTGGTCCAGGGCGATGTTGCCCAGGGCCACGTCCTCCTCCAGCTCCGGGCCGCGGGAGATCCAGTGGCCCAGCCGCTGCGCGAGGATCAGGCCATCGTCCCCGAGGCGCAGCGCATACTCGGCCACGTCCTCGGTGGGCTTGGCCAGGCCGGTGCGGACCTCCAGCGCGATGTCCTCCGGGCGCAGGGCGTTGCCGGGGGTGATGCGGGTGGCGGATTCCCCGCCCATGGGAACAGCGTTCACAGGTGCTTCACCCCTTCGCTCTTGGTGTAGTACGTGGCGTGCCGGTAGTCCTTGCCCTGCGGGGACTCGAAGAATGAGCCCTTGGAGTCCGGATCGCTGGCAGCGATGGCGTCGGCCGGGACCACCCAGATGGAGACACCCTCGTTGCGGCGGGTGTAGAGGTCGCGGGCGTTGCGCAGGGCCATGGCCGCGTCCGGCGCGTGCAGGGAGCCGGCGTGAACGTGGGAGAGGCCGCGGCTCGACCGGACGAAGACCTCCCACAGGCCCCAGGCCCTTTCGGTGGTTGAGCCTGTCGAAACCGTCGAAACCGTTGCCGGGATTTCGACAGGCTCAATCACCGGGCTCACCGATCCGTTGGTTGAGCCTTTGATTTCGACAGGCTCAATCACCGGATTGTTTGCGTCGCTCATGCTGCGTATTCCTTTGTCTTCAGTGACTGTTTTGCTGCATACGCCGCGGCTGCTTCGCGGACCCAGGCGCCGTCGTCGTGCGCTTCCCTCCGGCGTTCCAGCCGCTGGGCGTTGCAGGGGCCGCGGCCGGCGAGGACTTCGTGGAACTCGTTCCAGTCCAGCGGGCCGTGCTCCCACTTTTTGGTGTCCTCGTTGAAGCGGATCTCGCTGTCCGGGAGGGTGAGGCCCAGCACGCGGACCTGTTCCACCATCATTCCCACGAAGCGGCTGCGGAGTTCATCGTTGCTGAAGCGCTTGATATTCCAGGCCATGGACTGCTTGGAGTTGGGCGAATCGTCGTCCGGCGGGCCGAACATCATCAGCGCCGGGGCGTACCAGCGATCCACGGCGTCCTGCGCCATCTGCTTCTGCTCCGGGGTGCCGTGGGCGAGTTCCAGCAGGATCTCGAAGCCCTGGCGCTGGTGGAACGATTCCTCCTTGCAGACGCGCACCATGGCGCGGCCGTAGGGGCCGTAGGAGGCGCGGCACAGCGGCACCTGGTTGCAGATGGCGGCGCCGTCCACCAGCCAGCCGATGGCACCCATGTCCGCCCAGGTCCGGGCCGGGTAGTTGAAGATGGACGAGTAGCGGGCCTTGCCGGCGATGAGATCGGCCGTCATCTTGTCTCTTGTTTGACCGAGCGTCTCGGCGGCCGAGTACAGGTAGAGCCCGTGGCCGGCCTCGTCCTGGACCTTCGCCATGAGGATGGCCTTGCGCTTTAGGCTCGGGGCGCGGGAAATCCAGTTGGCCTCCGGCTGCATCCCGATGATCTCGGAGTGGGCGTGCTGGGAGATCTGGCGCAGGAGGGTCTTGCGGTAGGCGTCCGGCATCCAGTCTTTTGGTTCAATGCGGGAGTCTTCGGCGATCACGCGGTCAAAGTTGGCCTGACCGACCGCGTCTTGGCGGTCCTTGGCCTGGCTGTCCTTGGCTTGGCGGTCCGCGTTACGCGGGGCGTTGGCTTCCATGGTTGCTCCTATGCACCTGCCTGGATCGGTTCGATTTATTTACCGACCGTTCGTTCAGGATATGCGGAGGTGGCGGAGGGCGTCAAGGAGGGGCCCGGTGGTTGAGCTTGCCGAAACCGGGTCTCGACAGGCTCGACCACCGTGCCGTCGCGTGGCGGACGACGCGCATATTCCCTGACGCGGCCCGCATTCCGTGAGCGCCAGAGCGGATGCGCGTCGATTGCGATCGTGCGCGTCGACGGTGGTGCAGGTAGTTTTCCACATGGCGGCAGCCTCATCTGTCGCACAGGGCGCGCAACTGGCATCTTCGGTACATAACCGACCTTCCACCGCTCCTCCTGGCCCGCGACCGCATCCAGCACGGGCTGAACGGCAAGGACCTCGCCAAGGGAGTCAAAGGCGGTTCGCTTGTCCGGATCCGGCACGGCGTCTACACCGACGGCCCCGCGTGGAATCGACTGAAGCCCTGGGAACAGTACAGGCTCCGCATCAGCGCGCCGGCGGAAACCTTCGAACGTCCTACTGTGTTCGCCCGACATTCCGCCGCGTCTGTCTGGAGCATTCCCACCATTGGCCTGCACCATCCTGTCCACGCCCTGACGATGAAGAACGACGGCGGCCGGTCCCGTGCCGGAGTTGTTCGCCACTTCGCAGATCCGTCCGACCTACAGTGGTCCGGCGGGAGGGCCTGCTCGTCACCGGCCGCCTCCGCACTGTGCTGGATCTGGCCGCGTTCACGCCTTTCACCGTGGCTGCCGCGCACCTGGACCATGTGCTTCGACCTGCGACTGCCTGCCGTGACGACGGCTGAACTGGAGGCAGGTATCGGATCTATGTACTCCACTGCTGCGGGGCGAAAGATACTGGCCGCCTTGGCTTTCGCGGATCCAATGTCCGGTTCGGCGGGAGAGTCCTACAGCCGCGCGCTGGGCGTGGAGAAGTACGTCAAACCGGAGTTCCTCAAGGGCCGAACAGTATCGCGGGCGGTGGTGGAGGAAAAGAAGCGCGAGAACAGAATCCGGGCCACCGGATTCAGCGTGGTGAGGTGGGACTGGGCCGATCTGAAGGAGCCGGGGAAGCTGGAACGCATGCTGGCAGCGGCCGGTGTGCCCCGCCGTCGTGCGCGTTCTGCGGAACTCGACCCGCGAAAGTCCCCATGACGCGCACACGCCCTGTCGCTACAGGTATTGCGGTCGCGACAGGTCATATGAGTGTCGCCAGGCAGCCGGCAGAGCGTCCCGGATTGAAGGGTGACAAGCCTAGGGCCAGCGTTCGACGTCGGCACGCACGTGGGCAAGCTGGGCCCTGAGCTCCGGCAGACTCCGGGCCGCCGTTTGCCACACTGTGTCGTTGCGAATGGCCGCGTAGTCGTGAGAGAGCACATTCCGGAGTCCGCGCATCTGGCGCCAAGGTATTGCGGGGTACTGCTCACGTACCGGCTCGGGGATACGATCCGCGGCAGTGTTCAGGTCAATGAAGATGGACTTCATCGCCTCGCGTGACCGCCAATTGCCCGGATCGTTGAACGCGGGTTCACCTTCGTCCACGATCTGCTGCGCCCAGCCCAGCCGCTCCTCCATGTCTCCGATCAGCTGGAGGACCCTTCCCTTCGGTGCCGTTGCGAGCGAGAAAGTCGGATCCGTCTGCTCACGGGGCACGAACTGGCCGCCCATGGGGACCTCTTCGGGGTCCCCGCTCACAGGGGGACTGCTTCGCTGAGAATGCGCTCCATGATGGGGCTCTCTGAGCCCGACGGGACGATGTCCACTTCCACGCCGAGCAGGTCAATCATGTCCAGGCGGAAGCCGGACAGGTCGAAAAGCGTGGCGCCCTGTTCGAGGTCAACGAGAAGGTCGACGTCGGATCCCGGCGTGTCCTCGCCTCTTGCCAACGATCCGAAAACGCGGACGTTATGTGCTTTGTACCTGTGGGCGATCTCAAGCGTCTCGCGGCGGTGTTCAGCGAGGACCTCCGATGGCCGGCGCCTCAAGACCTTCATGATCCGGTCAAGGGTTTCAGGCCGGGGGATGCGCTTCCCGGATTCATATGCCGAGAGATTTGGCTGGCTGACATGCGAGAGCTCCGCTAGCCGTTTCTGGCTCAGCCCGGCACGAACCCTCTTCTCGGCGATATCGCTGGTCATGGGTCAAGTATATCGGGGCGATATAAGTCTGGCGGGGCGGCTATCCGGTCCGACGGCTGGGCGGGGCGACGGCCGCCGTCGGGCGTTCCTCCCCACTCACCGGGCTCTCGACAAGCTCAATCTCCGGGTTTTAGCGCGGCCGATGACCGTTGGCGCCAGGCTGCAGAGTGCCCAGTACGCAGAGCCTGCGGCCAGGGAGGCCACGACGGCGAGCGCGGGACTGAGCTCAACCAGCAGCGGGTAGACCAGCCAATGCACCAGGTAAATGTGCAGGGACGCAGTCGCCAGCAGAACGGTGAGGCGCCGGAGCCCGGCCGGGACGGGGAGGCTGGGCAGCCACAGGAGCAGGAGGATCCCGACAATGACAGTCAGTTCACGGCTGGGGTTGTCGAAAAACCCCGGGATAGTCACAGCGGCCACGAGGCTCAGGCCGCACCGCTGAAGGACGTGACGGGCCCGGGCAACCGCCCATCCCAGCGCGAAGAGCCAGAGCGCCGGCGTCGTGTGCGGAATTCCCGGCTCAAGAAGCTCGTACCTGGTAAGCAGTCCGGCGGCGAGCAGCACCAGCGAAAAGAGCAAGGGGAAGCGCCTTTCGGCCCTGCTAACCCAGGGCAGTGCGAGCAATGCCGTCATGCTGACCAGCAGGTAGACGAGCACCTCAATGAACCAGAAATGCGACCGGGTGGTCACCTCTTCGGGTCCGATAATGGCGTGGAGGAGGACGATATTCGCCGGGCTGTATCTGTCGGTAATCAGGTAGGCGAAGCCGATGAAGGCCACGCTGGGTATGACCACCCTGGCGAGGCTGGCCACTTGCTTCTTTAGGCGCGGCCCACGTTCCCCGGACAACTGGAACCGGGCAAAGTTGAACCCCGCCACGGCCAGAAGCACGTGGGCGGCACCCTGCCAGTGCAGGAATCCGATATGGGTGCTGACAATCAGGAAAATGGAGACCGCCCGCAGCACGATGCTGGTTTCAAGCCGGGCGAACAGGCGGCGCTTCGGGGGCCGCGGCTGTTCACGGCGGGCCCCCAGCACCCCCACCGGGGTGATGTGCCAGTCCGGGGGCAAATGCCCCAACACCTGCTCAAGCCGCACGGACGCCGCCACATACGAAAGCGAGTCCCCGCCGAGCGAAACGAACGTGTCGTCGTCGGAAATGTCCGTCAGCTCCAGCGTGTCCTCAAAAATCCGCACCACAGTGTCCCGCGGGCAAGTTCCGGAGTTCGTGCTGGAAGCCGCGTCTTGAACAATGGGTTTGGCGAGCGCCAGGACGGCAGGGTAGTCCAGCTTGCCGGACGCCAGACGCGGGAGCTCCCGCACGGCGTGGACTTCCAGGGCAGCGCGTGGAAGGCCTATGCCCTGGGCGAGGAGCTTGCCCAGGAGCGTTGGGTCGTGTTCACCCTCGACGGCGACGACGAGTCCCTGGTCCGTGCCGGCGCTCGCGGCCTGAACACCAAGGTCGGCAAGGATCCGCTCCACCTGTCCAAGGTCGACGCGGAGGCCGACGATCTTGACGAACCGGCTGTGCCTGCCCACCACTTCGTACAGCCCGTCAGCGTTCTTGCGCGCCAGGTCTCCGGTGCGGAGTTCTTCCACCGTCCGCCCAAGGCCCAGGTCCTCCGGTGTCCGGGCGTATCCCAGCATCACGTTGGGCCCGGAATAGACCAGTTCCCCATGCTCCAGTCCGGGGACCGGGTCTATCCGGAAGGTGCCGCCGGGGATGGGGACACCGATGGCCCCGGGCGACGTACCCGCCAGCCGGGGAGGGAGGTATGCCATGCGCGCGGTGGCCTCCGTCTGGCCGTACATCACAACGAGATCCCAGCCGCTCCGTGCGCCCAGTTCGGCGTAACGCCGGACCAGGCCAGGGCCGAGCCTGCCGCCCGCCTGGGTCACATACCGCAGCGTGGGCAGATTCATGCTGGCGAACCCCACCCGTTCCAGCAACTCGAAAGTGTAGGGCACGGCCGCGAACGACGTCGCCCCCTCGCTGCGGAACAGATCCCAGAAGCAGGGGTCCACCACGGACAGATCCGTCAGGACCAGGCTGGCGCCGCGCAGCAGGTGGCTGTTGATCACTGACAGCCCGTAGCAGTAGGACATGGGCAGCGTGGTCATCGCCCGGTCATTTTCGGTGATGCCCAGGTATTCCGCGATGGACTCGGCGTTCGCCTGGAGGTTTTCATAGGACAGCCGCACAAGCTTGGGTGAACCGGTGGAACCTGAGGTGCTCAACAGAAGGGCCAGGTCCGGGTGCAGCGTGTGTCCGGTGCCTGGCCTTCGTTCTTCCAGTACTGTCCGGCCGTTCGCGGAACGAAGGATGACGTCCGGATCGTAGGCCGCGACGAGGGATTCCAAGGCGGCAGGCTTGTCCGCTGGCAGGAGGATCAGGGGATGGCCGGCAGCCATGGCCGCCAGGTACCCCACCAGCGACTCGACGTCGTTACCGGCCGTCAGGGCCACCAGGCGACGTTCGGAACCGAGGCGCCGGCCCAGCTCCTCAACACGGTCGGCCAGTTCCCGATATGTCAGGACGCCGTGGCTGGTGGCAACGGCAGTCCTGTCACCCCTGCTCGCGAGGTCCGAGGCAAACGACAGGCGTTGAAGGTCAAGTTGGGTGCTCATAGCGTGTGGTCCATAGGTGTCTTCGG
Source organism: Arthrobacter sp. 4R501 (assembly GCF_002929755.1). NCBI lineage: Bacteria > Bacillati > Actinomycetota > Actinomycetes > Micrococcales > Micrococcaceae > Arthrobacter > Arthrobacter sp. 4R501. The sequence goes on from NZ_PJIW01000030.1 coordinate 27,296, forward strand.
CGATTTAGGGAAGCCTAACCTTGGAAGAATACACCGAGCCCTGGCGAATTAAGAAACCAAAATGTGCCGTATTTCTCCAGCCGCTGGCGTAATGCCCGGGGTCTCGACAGGCTCGACCACCGGGGACGTACGACGTCGGCACCCTCGCCGAGTGCCGCCGTCGGACGTTCCTCCCCACTTCCTCCACGACGCGCACATTCCCTTAGGACGCGCACCCGCGCTGTCGACACCCGTATTCGGGGGTCCCCGGCGCGTTTGCGTAGCGCCAGACCGTTTGCGCGTCGCCACGACCGGCGTGCGGCAGGTACTAAATTATCGGCCTGGATAAGTTCAAGATGGCCCGGTTCCGGCGGGATGGGAATCGCTCATCGAGGCGTCATGATTTCGACAGGCTCGATCACCGGGAGGACATCCGATCAGCCCCCTAGCTCGGCGCGGCGGAACCGGAGTTCCCGCAGCGCCCCGTTCAGAGGTGACCCGGTGAAGGGAAGGTCTTCCGGGTCGATTGCCGTGGCTGCCGCCAGCGCGATCTTGTTGGCGGCGGTCGCCGCGCGTGCGGGCAACCCGATGCTGGCCGCAAACTCCTGCCAATGCCGGGCCTTGAGGTTCTTGACGCGGCCGGAGATAGTCAGGGCCATGGTGTCATCGCCGTAGAGCAGCGTGCAGGGGATGTCGTAGACCGGTGCTACTACCCAGCCGCCGTGCCGGCCCTCCAAAACCGACGCGTTCTTGGCATGCAGATCACCGTTTCCGGTCAGCCAGGCGAAGACGAACTGCAGGTAGAGGTTCCTGACGGCAACAGCTTTGGCTTTGCATAGCCCAGCCAACGCCTCCACTACTTCCTCCGAGCTCACAGCATATTTTGACGCTGGAGGGAGGTTCAGGACCTGTGCGGCATCCTCCAGGGCAAGGCGCAGCAGCTTGTGGTCCTGCGTGCGGTCGAACCGCTCCACGAGGAGTCCGGGCAGGCCATTCCGGTCCGAGACAACGCTGTGCTTGGCCACCGGGATTTTCAGCGCCTTAGCCCCGGTGAGGTGTGCTGCTTCATTTAGGACCAGATGAGGGTGCCGCGGCGGATCCAGTTTGAGCAGGTACCGCCGGTTGGCCAGGGCGACCGGGGTGGTGAGCATCGAAGCGCTGGCCTTGGCCTGGACTCCCGGTAGCCCGTGACGGTCCACCGCGTCGGCGATGGCAGCGAAGTCCAGGTCCTCCGGGCGGGACGTGTCCGCCAGCGGTAGTGGCTCCGTAGGCATTTCCCCGGCGGGTACGATCTGCACGTCACCGGGAACGTCGGCCCCGACGGCCAGCAGAAGGCTGAGCTCATCGCCCAGGCTGGTCTTCACGGCGTCCTTCAGTACCGTGAGGCGGTGGCCTTCGGGTAAGAGGCCTGAGTAAAAGGACGGCAGCGCGCCACTGGGTGCTTCCACCGGCTCCGCGACAACAGGCAGGGTGGTCGCGATAGGGCGGCCGGCGGTGCTGAGGTAGTCGGGCGTGTAGGAAAAGACGACGCTGCCACGGCTGGTCCGGTTCAAATGTCCCGCCAGGACACCTGCCTTGTATACATCCGCGCTGGGGACGAATTTCAGCCGTCCCAGGTCCTCAGACATCGGTAGCCTTGAGGTGCAGCCCCACAGCGTTGGCCGCGGCGGCTACCGTGACCAGGGATGGATTGCCGGTCCCTGTTTCGATGGCGTGAACGGTCCGGGAGGACGTACCGATCAGGTCGGCCAGCGTGCCCTGGGTGATACCGGCCTCCTTGCGGGCGCGCCGAATGCTGGCCCCGATGGCTGCGACGTCCTCCACTGCGGCTCCTTCTGAAATATATTGCTGATTCCTCTGGTTTCACCGCCCACTTTTCCCTATGGGATACAAATCTGCAACATATTTCTGAAAATGAGTTGCGACCCTTGATGATCACGAGCAAAAGCTCGAACCAGAAGGATATTTCCGATCACCCACTGCAGGGGCGCTGCCGCCGTCGGACGTTCCTCCCCAGTTGCTCCGCCCAGGACACGCAAAAGCCCGGCGTGTCAGGCGTACTGCGGCGGTTTCTTGGAGGGCAACTGGGCAGGAGTGCCAGGACTTGGACAGGCTCAATCACCCGAGGCACCGACTCGCCCACCCACGTTAATGACGCGCAGGATCCCTGACGACGCGCACTGCCCCGGGGACACGCGTAATCCGCATTCCGGACGCCACAGGGCATATGCGTAGCACCAGGCCGCCTCGTGACACGAAAATGATAGACACAACTATTCCGCAGCGGGAACTGTTCTGCATATACAGAATGATTCCCGCCGCGGTAGAATTGTGTCTATGGCCTCAAACTATGTCAGCACCAAGGAAGCGGCAGACCAGCTCGGCGTGAGCACCCGCCAGGTCAGGAACATGGTCGCCCACGGCCGCCTGGACGTCCTCAAATCCGGCAACAGCCTTCTGGTCTCCACTGACTCCCTGAACCGCGCCTGCCAGATGCCCCGCAGGGCCGGCCGCGCCTGGACCCCAAGGATCGCCTGGGCTGCCCTTGCCATGCTCGGCGGTGCCGACGCAGCTTGGCTCCAGCCCTCCGAACGCTACCGGCTCCGCCAATCCCTGCAGACCCGCACAGTGGATGAGGTCATGGCCGGCGCCCGCAACCGGGCTACGGTCCGCAGGTTCCGCGCCACACCCGACGCGATCTCCAGGCTGCGAGAGCACGTAGCTGCCACCGGCGGGACCGCCATGAGGGACGCCGACATCGCCTCGCAGTTTGGTCTGGCCGGAGGCGGAGAGTTCCTGGACGGCTACGTCCCAGTGGGCGTCGCTGAAGAGATGGCCGAAGCCTTTTACATGGAGGAGGACACGAGCGGGAACGTCATCCTGAGAGAAGTGGATTTCGAGGAAGCCCTCAAAGCAGGTGTTCCCACGGCGGCCATCGCCCTTGACTTGGCCGAATCCGTCGCGACGAGGGAGCACTCTGCCGGCCGGTCCGTTCTCGAGAAGCTCCTCGACGAACAGTTCAACCGTGGCTGACGGCATCCACGACGACGGCCGCGAAATCTGGGACGTCGCCGCACCGCCGGGTGGCTGGGGCCAGCCGTGGCCGCAGTGCGTCGAGCTGGCCCGGAACCTCGCCGCCCAACACTGGACTCTGGTCGGCGGACTAATGGTCCAGCTCCACGCTGCCCGGGCCGGACTGGCCGTGGCCCGGCCTACCGCGGACGTAGACATCGTCCTTCATCTTGAGACCCCTGGGACGACAGTTGCACAGGTCCACGCCATCCTTGCCGGGATGGGCTATACACTGCAGACCTCCATAGACTCCGCTGCTCCGGCCCACCGGTTTGTCCGCGGGAAGGAACAGGTCGACGTCATGGTCGCGGACCGGGTCGCTCCACATGTCCCTCAGCGACTGGGTGGCCACGACATGTTCGCCCTGCCCGCTGGCACCCAGGCCCTGAAGCGGACGGTCTATTGCCGGTTCTCAGTTCCCGCCGTCGACGACGACGGTGACGGTGATGACGAAAAGGACGTCCTCATCAGTATCCCCAACGTCCTCGGAGCCCTCGTCCTGAAAGGTGCGGCCTACCGGGAAGACAGCCGCGACACCCGCCGGCACCTGGACGACGCCGTCGTCCTCTCCGCCTGCGTCCTGGAACCATTGACCACGCGCGATCAGATGAAAGGCAGCGACCGCTCCCGGATCATCGGCCTGCACGATGGCCTCGGCAACCGTGCACACCAATCCTGGATGCTGCTCGAGGACGAGGAACGGCAGAGGGCCCGGATGAACCTGAAGATCCTGGCGGACAACCCGCAGAACGCACCGAGGTTCCGCAGGCTCGGCCAAAGCTAGTTGCACCTGTTGGTTGGGGCGTCTCGAGATTTCCACAGGCTCGACCACCGGGGCCGCTACTAGACTTGCCTCATGACACCGCGGGAGCTGGCCAACCTGGACCACTTGCGCCGGGCCCGTGACCTGATCGACCGTGAGTACGGCCGGCCGCTCGACGTGCCCACGATGGCCGCCGGGGCCCTCATGTCAGCGGCGCACTTCTCCCGCCAGTTCAAGGCCGCCTACGGAGAAACGCCTTACAACTACCTCATGACACGGCGGATCGAACGTGCAATGGCATTGCTGCGCGCCGGCGCCAGCGTGACCGATGCGTGCATGGAGGTGGGCTCTACGTCGCTGGGTTCGTTCAGCTCGCGGTTCACCGAGATCGTCGGCATGACGCCCAGCGCCTATCGGGCCCGCGAACACCACGCCGTGAAAGCGATGCCTACCTGCATCGCCCGGCAGCACACCCGGCCCGCCCGCAAACCGAGCAGGATTGAAGAAGCCTCGCCGCTGCCACTCCCCTAGCGTGGGAGACATGAACATTTCATTGAAGTACGCACACGTCACCGTCAACGATCTCGACGAGTCCCTCGCTTTCTACCGCGACGCCCTTGGCCTGGAAGTCCGGAACGACGTCGGCTCGGACGGACAGCGCTGGGTCACCCTCGGCAGCGCTGCCCAGCCCGACCTTGAGATCGTCCTGTCCCCTCCACACGCCGGCCGCTCCCAGGCCGACGGGGACGCCATCCAGGAGCTCGTCACCAAGGGCGTTATGCCCATGCTCGTGTTCAGCACGGATGATCTCGACGCCGCCTTCGAAGCCGCCCGGGCCTCCGGCGCCGAGGTCCTCCAGGAACCCATCGTCCAGCCCTGGGGCCCGCGCGACTGCGCCTTCCGCGACCCGTCCGGCAACATGATCCGCATCAACCAGGGCTGACGTTCAGTCTGGTGATTGAGCTTGCCCTCCGGTGGTCGAGCCTGTCGAGACCCGGGGGTCTCGACAAGCTCAATCACCGGCGGACTAGCTGGGCGACGTCGGCACCCGGGCCGCCTGCCGACGTCGTGCGTTCCTCCCCGGTTCCGCGACGCGCAAGTTCGTTTTCGACGCGAATATTCCACTACGCAGCCCATATTCCGGATGCGCCCGGGTAGGCGTGGGTCGGAAACGGACAAGCGCGTCGCCAGGACTTCTCCACATAGCGGCACCTACCCCTCGCGTCCATCGCGCGCAGCTGGCATCTTCGCTACATGACGGATCTTCCACCGCTTCTCTTGGCCCGCGACCGCGCCCTTCACGGGCTGACACCGAATGACCTTGCCAAGCGCGTAAAGGCCGGTTCCCTGGTCCGCGTCCGCCACGGCGTCTACACGGACGGGCAGGTCTGGAAAGGGCTGAAGCCGTGGGAGCAGTATCGCCTCCGCGTCCAGGCAGCTGCGGAAACGTTCGAGAAACCCACGGTCTTCGCCAGGCACTCCGCCGCCAGCGTGTGGGGAATTCCCACCATCGGCCTGAACCACCCGGTCCAGGCCCTCACCATGAAGAACGACGGCGGCCGGTCACGTGCCGGAGTCCGCCGCCACTTTGCTGCGCCGGCGGGTCTGACAGTGGTCCAGCGGGAGGGCCTGCTCGTCACCGGCCGCATCCGCACTGTCCTGGACCTGGCAGCGTTTGCGCCGTTCACGGAGGCGGAAGCGCCGCTGGACCACGTACTGAAACCGGACCGCGCCCTGCGACTGAGGGCCCTGACCAAGAACGAGTTAGTGGCGGGCCTCGGCACCAACTACTCGTCGGCCGCCGGGCGGAGGATAGTGACCGCCGTGGCATTCGCGGACCCATTGTCCGGTTCCGCAGGGGAGTCCTACAGCCGCGCGCTGATCCACGTGGCCGGCTTCGAAACGCCGGTCCTGCAGCAAGCCATCCACGACAGGGACGGCCTGGTGGGCTACACCGACTTCTATTGGAAGCAGGCCAAGGTTGTTGGCGAATTCGATGGTGTGGAGAAGTACATCAAACCGGAGTTCCTCCAGGGCCGGACCGCGTCGCAGGCGGTGGTGGAGGAAAAGAAGCGCGAGAACCGAATCCGGGCCGCTGGGTTCAACGTGGTGAGGTGGGATTGGGCCGAGCTGATGGAGCCCGGGAAGCTGGAACGCAAGCTGGCAGCGGCCGGCGCGCCCCGCCGTCGTACGCGTTCTGCGGTTTTCGACGCGCAAACCCGACCGTGACCCGCATATTTCCTGGCGCCGGTGATATTCAGGTGTCGACAAGGAATCTGCGCAGCGACAAGCCGCTGCCGTGTCGAGGAGTACATCCTTGACCGCCGTTAACGCACGACGTCGGCACCCAAGCCGGGTGCCGACGTCGTGCGTTCAGCGGATTTCGACAGGCTCAATCACCGGTGTGCCGTGGTGCCGGCGAGCCGGAGCCAGGTGTCCACCACGGTGTCGGGGTTCAGGGAGACGGAATCGATGCCTTCCCCGACCAGCCACTCGGCGAAGTCGGCGTGGTCGCTGGGACCCTGGCCGCAGATGCCGACATACTTGCCGCGCGCCTTGCAGGCCTTGATGGCCATGCTGAGGAGCTTCTTGACGGCAGGATCGCGTTCATCGAAGCCGCCCGAGACAATGGCGGAATCCCGGTCCAGGCCCAGGGCCAGCTGGGTCATGTCATTGGAGCCGATGGAGAAGCCGTCGAAGTAGTCCAGGAACTCGTCGGCCAGCAGCGCGTTGGACGGAATCTCACACATCATGATCACCTCGAGGCCGTTCTCGCCACGGACCAGGCCGTTCTCCGCCAGCAGCTCGATGACGCCGCGGGCCTCATCCAGGGTCCGCACGAACGGGATCATCAGCTTGACGTTGGTCAGGCCCATCTCGTTGCGGACGAAGGACAGGGCCTCGCACTCGAGGTCGAAGCAGTCCCGGAAGGACGGCTCCAGGTAGCGTGAGGCGCCGCGGAAACCGAGCATCGGGTTCTCTTCGTGCGGCTCGTAGGCCGGTCCGCCAATGAGGTTGGCGTACTCGTTGGACTTGAAGTCGGACATGCGCACAATCACCGGCTCCGGGGCGAAGGCCGCCGCGATGGTGGACACCCCTTCGGCCAGCCGCTTGATGTAGTAGTCGCGCGGGCTGCTGTACGCGGCAATCCGTTCCCGGATTTCCGCGGCCACGTCCGCCGGCTGGCTGTCCAGGTTCAGGAGCGCCTTGGGGTGGATACCGATCTGGCGGTTGATGATGAATTCCAGCCGGGCCAGGCCCACGCCGTGGTTCGGCAGCTGGGCGAAGGTGAACGCCTGCTCCGGGGTTCCGACGTTCATCATTACCTTGACCGGGGCCTCCGGCAGCTCGGTGATGGCGGTTTCCTCGACGCTGAAGTCCAGGAGCCCTTCGTAGATGGTGCCGGTCTCACCGTCGGCGCAGGAGACGGTCACCTCGAGGCCGTCGGCAAGCGAATCCGTAGCGCTTCCGGTGCCGACGACGGCGGGAATCCCCAGTTCGCGGGCGATGATGGCCGCGTGGCAGGTGCGTCCGCCGCGGTTGGTGACGATGGCGGAGGCGCGCTTCATGATCGGTTCCCAGTCCGGGTCGGTCATGTCCGCGACCAGGACGTCGCCGGTCTTGAAGGCGGCCATCTGGTCGATCGATGTGAGGATGCGGACGCTGCCGGCACCGATGCGCTGGCCGATCGCGCGGCCCTCGGCCAGGACCCGGCCGGTCGCGTTGAGGCGGAAACGGCTGAGGCTGCCGGCGGCCCGGCGGGACTGCACCGTCTCCGGGCGTGCCTGCAGGATGTACAGGCCGCCGTCGGTCCCGTCCTTGCCCCATTCGATGTCCATGGGACGGCCGTAATGGTTCTCGATGGCGACGGCGTGCCGGGCGAGCTGCTCGACGTCGGCGTCGCTGAGGCTGAAGCGGCTCCGCAGGGAGGCCTCGACCGGCACGAAGTCGATGGTCCGGCCGATCTCCTGGCTGTTGGTGTAGGTCATCTGGAGGGCCTTCTCGCCCAGTCCGCGCTTGAGGATGGCGGGGCGGCCGGCCTGCAGCGCGGGTTTGTAGACGTAGAACTCATCAGGGTTCACGGCGCCCTGGACCACGGCCTCGCCCAGGCCGTAGGAGGACGTGACGAACACTGCGTCCTGGAACCCGGACTCAGTATCCATGGTGAACATCACGCCGGAAGCCCCGACGTCGGAGCGCACCATCCGCTGGATGCCCGCCGAGAGTGCCACCTCGGCGTGTTCAAATTTGTGGTGCACGCGGTAGGCGATGGCCCGGTCGTTGTAGAGGGACGCGAACACGTCCTTGATGGCGATCAGGATGTTCTCGATGCCGCGGACGTTCAGGAAGGTTTCCTGCTGCCCGGCGAAGGAGGCATCCGGGAGGTCTTCCGCCGTGGCGCTGGAACGGACGGCCCAGGAGAGGTCCTCGGAGCCCGCGTGCTTGTCCACCAGCTGCTGGTAGGCGTTCCGGATCTGCGCCTCGAAGTCCGGCAGGAAGGGCGTCTCGCGCATCAGCGCGCGGATTTCCTTGCCCGCTGCTGCCAGGGCGGTCACGTCATCGGTGTCCAGGCCCACCAGCCGGTCGGCGATCTTCTGGTCCAGGCCCGAGTCAGCCAGGAAGCTGCGGTAGGCGTCCGCCGTCGTGGCAAAGCCGTCAGGGACCTGGACGCCGGCGGAGGTGAGGTTCTGCACCATCTCACCGAGGGAGGCGTTCTTGCCCCCTACCCGGTCCAGGTCCTTGAGTCCGAGTTCTGAGAACCACAGGATGTCTGTTGTCATAATTGCTGCTCCTTTGCAGGGATGATGGCATGCCGGGGCGCCGCCCGCTCGCGGCTGTGGCCGGTTGCTGGGCGCGGATCCTGTCTACAGTGACAGGTCCACAGCACTCATACCAACATGATGTGCGCCACACTGGGCTTGTGAAATTTTTCCCTAATGTTTGAGGTTCATCCGCTGCAGGATGGTGGCGGCCATTTCCTCCACGGACACGGTGGCCGAATTCAAGTACGGGATCCGGTGGGAGACGTATAGCTGCTCGGCACTGCGCAGCTCGAAGCCGCACTGCCGCAGCGACGCGTAGGGTGAGCCGCGGCGCCGCTCGGTGCGGATCTGGCTCAGCCGCAGGGGGTTGGAGGACAGCCCGAAACACTTCTCAACAAAAGGCCGCAGCGGCTTGGGCAGCCCTTCCCGTTGGAAATCCTCGTCCACCAGCGGGAAGTTCGCGGCGAAGATGCCGTGCTGCAGCGCCAGGTACATGGTGGTGGGCGTTTTTCCGCAGCGGGACGGTGCCACCAGGATGACCTGAGCCTTTTCCAGCGCCCGCAGGCTCTGGCCGTCGTCGTGTTCCATGGCGTACTCGACGGCGGCCATCCGGGACTGATACCGCTCCGCGTTGCCCAGGCCGTGGGCCCTGCCGGGTTCGCCGCTGGCCTGGGAACCGAGGGCATGCTCCAGCTGTCCCACATGCGTCCCGATAAGATCCACGATGATCCCCTGGCACTTTGCAATGGCCTGCCTGATGTCAGTGCTGACGGCGGTGGAAAAGACGACGGGCCGCGGGCCGGTGGCGACCAGTTTGTCGATGGTGCCCACCACGGATCTGGCCTGCTCGACCGTGGTTATGAACGGGACCGTGATGCGGTCAAAGTTGTTCGCGGGGAACTGCGTCAACAAGGTGTTGCCGAGTGTTTCCGCGGTGATGCCGGTGCTGTCCGAAAGGAAGTAGACAGGCCGAATCTCGTCATTGGTCATGAAGGCATTCCACCATCCGGTGGTTGAGCTTGTCGAAACCGCCGGACCTTCCGGTGGTTGAGCTCGTCGAAACCCGGGCTTTTACCCGGCAGAAACACTGCGGCAACCTGGCCGGGGCATGCTGGGCATACGGGGACAACCAGCAGGGGGCACAGCATGATCACTGACAAGGTGCAGACGGTAAGAATCCAACCCGGCGACCACATCGAGGCGTGGCACAACGGCAAGCTCTTCCACAAAGGCCGGGTGACCGACGTCGTACATTCCCTGGAACTGATCTGGATCAAGGACGCGAGGACCGGCGCGCGGAAGCTGTTGGACCCGGACGCTCTGGAGATCATCCGGGTCCGGGACTAACGTGGTGCGTGGTGGGCCGCCCGGCTAGGGCTGCCCACAAGGACAGACAAGAGCTGCGAGAGTTGGGCCGCGGGTTCGCACCTTTGGAGGTCGGTCATGCCGCTGCGCAGCTTCTCCCGCCGCACCCGTTCGGTCCCGGATGACGCACCGCCGGACGACGCACCGCCGGACCAGCCACCGCCGCGCCGGAAACGGCGCAGTCGAGGACTGCGTGCCATAGCCGCAGTGGCGCTGACTGTGGTGGGGCTGGTGATTGCCTCCACCCTGGCCAATCTCATCATCGAAGGGGTTGAACGCTCAAACTCCACGGCGTACGGCGAACGGATTCAGATCGGCCCGGGGACCATCAACGTCTCCCGGACCGGCGAAACCGGTCCAACCCTGGTGCTGCTCAGCGGGCTTGGCACGCCGGCGCCGGCGCTGGACTTTGCCCCGCTGATCCGGGAATTGCACGGCTACCAGATCGTGGTTGTGGAGGGGTTCGGCTATGGCTACAGCGACATGACCGCCCGGCCGCGAACCATCGAGAACACCTCCGACGAACTTCACGAACTGCTCTCCAAGCTCGCCATTACGGGCCCCTACGTCCTTGTAGGCCACTCGATCGCGGGCTTCAGCACCTTGTACTACGCCAACAAATATCCCGGGGAAGTGTCTGCCGTCATCGGCATCGACCCCACAGTACCTACCGGCACCACTGCCCCCACTGAACGTCCGGCACCTGCGGAGCTCCCGCCGTCGGGCAATTTCTGGGAACGGATACCTTCGACCATAGGCCTGGTCCGCTGGGCCGCCGCCCTGGGCCTCACGGACCCAGCGGGCGACGGCTATATCGCGGCGGAACGTGATCAGATGCGCATGCTGCAGAGCTGGAACTTTGGCAACCAGGCACTCACCGACGAAACGAACCGGATTGGGGAGAACGCCCTCAAGCTTCAGGCCCTCCGCTATCCCGATCAGCTTCCGGTGCTTGAGTTTCTCGCACGGGAAACTATCCAGCAACAGCCCGAATGGCAGGCCGTCCATGAACGCCAATTGCTTAATGTCACGCGTCGTGAGCTGGTCATTCTTGACGGCCCGCACTACCTGCACTGGACCCACTCCAAGGAGATGGCGAAAAGGATTGATGAGTTCCTGGGCAGGACCCCGTAGGTTTCGCTCCCCACCCGCCCCCTTACCTCGCAAGCTCGGCGCAAGCCCGGCCAGGGAACCCGACGGGCGTGGGCCCGGCTCAACCACCGAGGGCAGTCACTGCGCTCACGGCATGCTTGTGGGCACTCTGGGTTCGGCCTAGATTTGGGCATGACCAATTCGCCCGAACATGAGCTGCTCCTGGAGCTGCAGGACCTGATTATTGGCACGGGATCGGTAGCGGACTTCCTGGGCGGGTTCTCCATCATCGCCGCCGCCGCCCTGAGCCGCTCCGCCGGCGCCACGGTGGAATGCGGGGTCACCCTCAAGCACGCCAGGAAAACCACAACGGTTGGCGGGAGCACTGAGCGCGCCATCCACCTGGATCGGATTGAACAGGCCGTGGGCGAAGGGCCCTGCATCGAAGCGTTGCGGGCCGGGACCCCTGTCCTGCTGGCCGACGTCCGCACCGACCCGCGCTGGCCTGTCTATCAGAAACGCCTGATTGCGGAGGGCATCCACAGCGTCCTCGGCGTCCCCCTCGAAATCGGTGAAAACGCGGCCGCCGTCCTGAACTTCTTCGCGCCGGCCACTGGCGTATTCACCGACGACACCATCAGTGAGGCAGCCAGCTTCGCCGACGTCGCCGGCAGTGCCGTCCGCCTGGCCGTCAGGGTGGGAACCGCCGAGAGCGCCGCGGATGACCTGAGCGCGGCGATGATGAGCCGCACGGCCATCAACATTGCCTGCGGGATCATCATGGCCCAGAACCGCTGCAGCCAGACCGAGGCGATGTCCATCCTGATGAAGGTCTCCAGCCACCGGAACCAGAAGCTCCGGGACGTGGCCGACGAGATCGTCCGGAAGGTCTCGGGCGAGGAAGCCACCACCTACTTCGACATGTAGGGGCACCAACGAAACCCGGGCCTGGGGGCTACCTGCCCGCCCTGGAAAAAAGCGAGTACTCACTACTCGTGTGCCATCCCGTCAGGGCCTTTTACGATGAGGGCGTACCGACACATGGGGGCTGGGCATGATGATCGATCAACAGGTGGACTGGCGCGTCTCGGGGGTCCTGCTGGATTTCCGCGGACACTCGGAAGCGGCATCAGCGTGCGCACTGGCCCGGATTGCGGCGTCCGCCGTGAGCGAGATTGCCGGCTACCCCGTGGAGAGCACGGTGACGCTCGTGCGGCCGGACGGGACGCCCTTCACAGCGGCAACCACCGACGCCGCCGGCGGCCTTTCCCGGTGGGACCAGCTCGCCGGACGGGGTCCCACCTCGCGGGCACTGGGCGGCCGCCTGACCATCATTCTCAATGATCACTGCCTGGACAGGCGCTGGGACGAGTACCCGGCCAGTCTCAGGTCAGCCGGCTTCCGCTCCGCCGTCGCCGTGCCATTGCGGCTGGAACGCGGCTACCGGGCCGCACTGACGCTGTATTCGGCGGAAACGAACGTGTTCACCCCGGTTGTCGCCAGCCAGGCGCTGGCGTTCTCCGACGTGGCGGCCACGAGCCTGGTCCTGGCACTGCAGGTCCGGGCTGGCCTGGCCCAATCCGCGGACCTCCGCGCAGCCATGGCCAGCCGCACCGCGGTCAACGTCGCCTGCGGCGTGATCATGGGCCAGAACGGGTGCTCCTACGAGGCGGCGTTGCAGATGCTCACGCTCGCATCGAGCCACCGGAACCTGACCATCCGCGACGCCGCCGAAGCGATGCTGCGCCCGCTCCCGGGCGGGGTTCCGCCCACACACTTCCAGCAGCGCACCTGACGCAGCGGCCGCCGTCGAGCATTAAGGGCGCCACGACAGTTGCGCACCCCCCACTCCCCCGGTGGTCGAGTGCCGTTCGGTGATCGAGTCTGTCGAGATCCCGGTTTCGCTCCCCACCCGCCCCCTCGCCTCGCAAGCTCGGCCAGGGAACCCGGCGGGCGTGGGCCAGGCTCAACCACCGCGGGTCAGCGCAGAACCACTGTGCGCCCGCCGTCGAGCATTACCCGGCCTTCACAGTGCCACCGGACCGCGTTGCTCAGCGCCTTGCACTCAGCATCACGGCCCACGCGCACCAGGTCGTCCGCCGTGTACGTGTGGTCGACGTCGATGACCTGCTGGGCGATGATCGGCCCTTCATCCAGCTCCGCGTTGACGTAGTGCGCCGTGGCGCCCACGGTTTTCACGCCGCGGTCGTAGGCCTGGTGGTAGGGCTTGGCGCCCTTGAAGCTGGGCAGGAACGAGTGGTGGATGTTGATGGTCCGGCCCGTCAGCTGGGCCGACAGCTCGTCGCTGAGGACCTGCATGTAGCGGGCCAGGACCACCAGTTCCACGTCGAACTCATCCACGAGCTCCAGCAGGCGCGCTTCCTGCGCCGGCTTGGTCTCCCTAGTGACCGGGAGGTGGAAGAACGGGATGCCGTGCCACTTGACCAGCTCTTCGTGGTCCGTGTGGTTGGAGACCACGGCCACGATTTCCACCGGCAGATCGCCCGTGCGGGCCCGGAACAGCAGGTCGTTGAGGCAGTGCCCGAACTTGGACACCATCACCAGGACCCGGCGTTTGCGGCCGTGCGGCTCCAGCTGCCAGTTCATGGCCCACTCAGCGGCCAGCGGCTCGAAGTCCCGGCGCAGGTCCTCCGTGCTGAAGGCGGTTTTCCCGGCGGCGAAGTGCACCCGCATAAAGAACTGCTGGGCCTGGCGGTCACCGAAGTGCTTGGTGTCGATGATGTCGCAGTCGTGATCCAGCAGGTACCCGGTGATCGCGTGGACAATCCCCGGGGACTCGGCGCAGTTGACGGTCAGAACATGTTCGGTTGCCACTTAGCTCTCCCGCGATGCCTTCGCGTCGGTGAGGTCAGCGTCGGCGAGGGCCTTCTCGTCGGCGGCCTTCTCCTCGGCCTCTGCCTTCTCGCCGGCGAGCTCCTTCTGGAACTCCGCGTAGCGGGCCAGGTGGGCCGGGCGCTTGCGCAGGATGAACCAGGCGACGCCGAGGATGATGAACCAGGTGGGGGTGACCAGCAGCGCCACGAGCGTGTCCGGCTGCGTGGTCAGTGCCCACAGGACGAAGGCGAAGAACGCGAAGACCACCCAGACCATGGGGATGCCGCCGGGCATCTTGTACTTGGACGCGTCGTGCAGGTGCGGGCGGCGTGAACGGAACTTCAGGTAGCTGGCCAGGATGATGGACCAGACGAAGACGAAGCAGACGGCGGAGACCGTGGTGACCATGTCGAACGCCTTGCCGATGTCCTTGCCGGCGTACATCAGGATGATGCCGGAGAGCAGCAGGATGCAGGAGAGGAACAGTGCGTTCTGCGGGACCTTGCGGCGGGACAGGTTGCTGAACACGGCGGGGGCGTCGCCCTCCTGGGCCAGGCCGTACACCATGCGGGAGGTGGAGTAGATGCCGGAGTTGGCCGAGGACATGGCCGAACTGAGCACCACCAGGTTCACCACAGTGGCCGCGGCGCCGAGGCCCGCCAGGGAGAACATGGCGATGAACGGGCTGTGGCCGGCCTGGAACTGGGTCCACGGCGTGACGGACATCAGGATGATGAGGGCGCCTACGTAGAAGAGCAGCACGCGGATGGGGATGGAGTTGATGGCCTTGGGCAGGTTCTTCTCCGGGTCCTTGGCCTCGGCGGCGGTGGTGCCCACGAGCTCAATACCCACAAACGCGAACACGGCGATCTGGAACCCGGCTACAAAGCCCATGAATTCGTTCGGGAACATGCCGCCGTGGCTCCACAGGTTGGTGAAGGTGGCCGGGCCGGCATCGGACTGGAACCCGCTGAAAATCATAAACAGGCCAACAATGATCAGCGCGGCGATGGCGATGATCTTGATCAGCGCGAACCAGAACTCGGTCTCACCGAACGCCCGCACCGTTGCGAGGTTCAGGACCAGAAGGATGATCACGGTGGCGATGCCCGGAATCCACAATGGCACCCCCGGCCAGAGTTCCTCCGAGTAGGCGGCGATGGCGATCACATCCGCGATGCCGGTGATCACCCAGCAGAACCAGTAGGTCCAGCCGGTGAAGAAGCCGGCCCACGGGCCCAGCAGGTCGGCCGCGAAGTCGCTGAAGGACTTGTAGTTCAGGTTGGACAGCAGCAGTTCGCCCATGGCCCGCATGACGAAGAACAGCATGAAGCCGATGATCATGTAGACGAAAATGACGGACGGGCCGGCGGCCGAGATGGTCTTGCCTGAGCCCATAAAAAGGCCCGTGCCGATGGCGCCGCCAATGGCGATCAGCTGGATGTGCCTGTTGCTGAGCTGGCGTTCAAGGTGGGGCGTGTTGCCCGGGGTGGTGACGGTTTTAGTACTCACGTGCTGCTCCTCGAATCAATACTGGCTGGTGAGCCGTTGTGGAAGACGCGACCGCTTCGTTGGGGACCGCGCCGAGGTTGTTGAAGCTGTAAAGGTGGATCCCTGCGATGCCGGGCTGACTTTCGAGCCCGGCCACCAGGGTGTGGGGTGAGTAGCGGTCGCCGCTGAGCAGCTTCCGCGCCAAAGTTCCTTTGCTGCTGAGAAACTTCAGGGAACTTCCGACGCCGATCTGCGTGGCGAGTGCCACCAGTTTCGTCCGCGGGACGGACCCCGCCACGCCCGCCCAGACGGGCAGGTTCACGCCTTCGCGGCGCAGGAGCGCCGCGAAGTCGAGGATTTTGGGGGCGTCGAAGCACATCTGGGTGACCACGTGCGTGGCCAGGTGCTGCTTGTCCTGAAGTGCGTCCAGCAGGTCAAGGGCGGCCACCGTCGGGTGGCCTTCCGGGTAACCCGCGACGCCGGCGCGCATCCGGCCGCCGGTGTACTGGGCGATGTCCTCGAGCAGCGGGAGCGCTGAATCGTAGGGGCCGGCTGGCTGCCTCCGGTCGCCGCCGATCACAAACACCTCGCCGATGCCGGCAGCATCGCACTCACGCATGATCCGGGTCAGCTCGGCCCGGTCATGGATGCTGCGCGCGGCCAGGTGCGGGATGACGGTGTAGCCGAGCGTACTCAGCTCCACCGACGTGCGCATGGTCCGTTCGATCCCGTGGTGCGGCAGGCACGTCATGGTCAGCGTGGTGGTCAGCGGAACCAGCGCCTGGACCTGGGCAACAATCCCGGTTGAGGGGATGATTTCGATTCTTGTAGGGAACATCTTCGGTCCTTTCCTGATCTCGACTCTGAATACGGGGGCGGTCAGCTGGCGTGGGCTGCCAGCAGTGAGCTGGCTTCCTGGCGGGTGCTGCCGGAGGACTCGATGTGGGCGAGCTGGGCGGGGATTTCCCAGCCCTTCTTGCGCATCGCGGTGGCCCAGAGCCGGCCGGCCCGGTAGGAGGAACGGACCAGCGGGCCGGACATGACGCCGAGGAAGCCGATCTCCTTGGCCTCGTCCTGCAGGTCCACGAACTCCTGCGGCTTGACCCAGCGGTCCACCGGCAGGTGTCGTTCGGAGGGGCGCAGGTACTGGGTGATGGTGATCAGGTCACAGCCGGCCTCGTGCAGGTCCCGCAGCGCTTCGGAGATTTCCTCGCGGGTTTCGCCCATGCCCAGGATCAGGTTGGACTTAGTGACCATGCCCAGGTTCCGGCCCTGGGTGATGACATCCAGGGACCGGTCGTACCGGAACGCCGGCCGGATCCGCTTGAAGATCCGGGGCACGGTCTCGACGTTGTGCGCAAAGACCTCCGGCTTCGAATCGCAGATCGCCGCGATGTGCTCGGGCTTGCCGGAGAAGTCAGGGATCAGCAGTTCGACGCCGGTGCCCGGGTTCAGCTCGTGGATCTTCCGGACCGTCTCGGCGTACAGCCACACACCCTCATCGGCCAGGTCATCCCGGGC
>NZ_PJIW01000031.1:0-36005 GCF_002929755.1 Arthrobacter sp. 4R501
GAAGCTAAGACCCACAGCGCCGATGGTACTGCACCCGGGAGGGTGTGGGAGAGTAGGTCACCGCCGGAACATCATTACAGGTCGAGAGCCCCCCAACCACCAGGTTGGGGGGCTCTCCCTTTTTAACCACCAAAACACCCCCGCACCACAAACACCCGGACCGCCGGCACACCCGGACCGCCGGCGCACCGAACCACACCAGACACCACAACCACCCCAAAACCATGCCAACACCCAGCCCCGCACACCAGTGAAGAAGCGTGCATCCGCCCCACCCCGCCGCCGTCGTACGCCACACAGGCTCCGCCCGGCGAAGTGATAGAGGGTCCGGGAAACGAGCCCAGGACCTGATAGAGCGTCGTATAGACCCCCGCAACAACTGCTGGAGCGTCCGCTGTGGGCGCAATTCCCCCGGAAATCCCTGGAAAACCGGTGATTTTAGTCAAAAAGTCGCGGAAACACGCGGAATTTGCGGACCTCGCGGGCCCAAGCTGGTAAGTTTTCGAAGAGTGGCTTGCACGCATGCCGCGTTCAGGCTCCAGAAATCGTGACCGTCCAGGAGGACATCAATGGCTAAGAACCGTAGTGAACTTGTTTCAGAGGTAGCAGGCAAGGCCGGCACCAGCCAGGCAGCCGTCAACTCCGTCCTCGATGCGCTGTTCGAGGTTTTCGAGACTTCCGTCGCCGCCGGCGAGAAGATCACCATCCCGGGCTGGCTCGCAGTTGAGCGCACCGACCGTGCAGCCCGCACCGGCCGTAACCCGCAGACCGGCGAGACCATCCAGATCGCAGCAGGCCACAGCGTCAAGCTGACCGCCGGCTCCAAGCTGAAGGCTGCAGTCGCCAAGAAGAAGTAGTCTTCTTCAGCAACAGCAGCAAAGGAGCGGCAACCTCAGGGTTGCCGCTCCTTTGCTTTAAGCCGATTCGCCGCGCAGCCACCCGTAGCGGACAATGGATAGGTGCCTTCCGCAGCAAAATCCCGTCCCGCAGCACCCCAGCCAGGCCCCGACAGGGGCGCCTCGGCCAGGGCTGGCGGCGTCTTGGGGATTTCCCGGCCGTGGCAGCTCGCAGGCCTTGCAGCCCTCTTCCTGGGACTCACGGCGGCACTCCTTTTCTCCGGCGCCGCTGCGGCCCGGGAGGTCTCTGACCCGGGAGCCTTGGTCCGCTGGGGACTTCCCGTCAGCAAGGCCATCCACAACGTGGCACTGGCGACTGTGATCGGCGGCCTGATCTTCGCCGTTGGTATCCTCCCCAGATCTGCGGGTCCCCGGTCCCGGAGCCACAACGGCGACGCTCCGGAACATCCGGCCTTCGCAAGGGCGTTGGCCATTGCTGCCGCTGCGGGTGCTGCGTGGACGCTCTCAGCGGTGGCTGTACTTGTCCTCACCTACTCAGACGTTGCCGGCCAGGCAGTCGGCGGCGACGCCGAGTTCACCCGCGCCCTGGTGTACTTCATGACTGACATCGAGACCGGCCGGGCGTGGTTGACGGTGACCATCATCGCGGCCGTGGTGACCACCGCGCTGTTCGGCGTCAGATCCCTGGGCGGCCTTGCGCTCACGCTGGTCCTCGCACTGGCCGGGCTGGTTCCCGCCGCGCTGATCGGCCACTCCTCAAGCTCATCGGACCACGAAGGCGCCATCAACTCCCTGGGCCTGCACCTCGTGGGCGTCAGCGCGTGGGTGGGCGGCATCATCCTCCTGGCGCTGCTCTCAGGAATCCTGACCGGTTCGAAGCCCGGGGCCGCCGCCGACATCACCGAACCGACACTGCGGCGGTTCTCCGCCCTGGCCGGCTTTGCGTTTGTGCTCGTCTTTGCCTCCGGCGTCATCAACGCCAGCATCCGCATCACCAACTGGGGTGACCTCTTTGGTTCTCCCTACGGCCAACTGATCCTTGCGAAGTCGACCGCCACCCTGGTCCTTGGCGGGATCGGCTTCATGCACCGGCAATGGGTCATCCCCCAGCTTGGCCGCAAAGGCTCGGCAATGTCTTCACGCCGAGTGCTGTGGCAGTTGGTGCTCGCGGAGCTCCTCGTTATGGGCGCCACCTCCGGCGTCGCCGTCGCCCTGAGCCGATCGGCCCCGCCGCAGCCCACCACGTTTGCACCGGACGCGTCGGCGGCCTTCATTCTCACCGGCTACGAGCTGCCGCCTGAACTGACTCCGGAGCGCTGGCTGACGGAGTGGCGCTTTGACTGGCTCTGGGTGGCGGTGGTGCTCATCGGGCTGGTGGCCTACTTCCTGGGCGTCGCCAAGGTGGTCCGGCGCGGCGACAAGTGGCAGTGGTTCCGCGCCGTTAACTGGGTGATTGGCCTCCTGGTGCTGACCTACATCACATCTGGGCCGCCGTCGGTCTATGGCAGGATCCTCTTCTCCGCGCACATGGTGGACCATATGGCGCTGACCATGGTGGCTCCCATCTTCCTGGTGCTCGGTGCCCCGGTGACGCTTGCCCTGCGGGCATTGCCTGCCCGCGGCGACGGCTCCCGTGGAACGCGTGAGTGGCTGCTCGTGTTTATCCACTCCAAGTTCTCCCAACTGGTTACGCACCCACTCTTCGCGGCGGCCAACTTCGCGGGGTCCATCGTGCTGTTCTACTACTCGGATGCGTTCGGCTATGCCATGCGGGATCACGTGGGCCACGAGCTGATGATCCTGCACTTCACGCTCACGGGTTACATCTTCATCCTGACCATGATCGGCACAGACCCGCTGCCCCGCCGCGCACCGTATCCCATGCGCCTGCTCCTGCTTCTGGCGACCATGGGCTTCCACGCGTTCTTCGGCGTCGCGATCATGGGCGGTACCAGCCTGCTGGCGGCCGACTACTTCGGCAACCTTGGCCGGGCCTGGGGGCCGTCCGCCCTCCTGGACCAGCAAATGGGCGGCGCGGTGGCCTGGGGCATCGGCGAAGTGCCCACCCTCCTGGTGGCCATCGGCGTCGCGATCATGTGGTCCCGCTCCGACGATCGGGAGTCCAAGCGGACCGATCGGGCGGCGGACAGGAATAACGACGCCGATCTCACTGCTTACAACGATATGTTTGCCAAATTGGCTGAACGCGATGCCAGGTTGGCTGAACGCAACTCAAAGCTGGAAGGACGCTGATGAGCGAAACCGTACGCACCCAACTCCGGGTCCGCGCCTCCGAACTGGTGGGCCGCAACTGGCTCAACACCGGCGGAAAATCGTTGGACCTTGAAGCCCTGCGCGGCAAGATCGTGCTGCTCGACTTCTGGACTTTCTGCTGCATCAACTGCCTGCATGTCCTCGATGAGCTGCGCCCGCTCGAGGAGCAGTACTCCGATGTCCTGGTCACCGTGGGCGTGCACTCGCCCAAGTTTGAGCACGAAGCAGATCCCGTGGCACTGGCCGCCGCAGTGGAACGCTACGAGATCCACCACCCCGTCCTGGACGATCCCGAGCTCGAGACCTGGAAGGCGTACACCGCGCGCGCGTGGCCCACCCTGGTGGTCATCGACCCCGAGGGCTACATCGTGGCGCACCTGTCCGGTGAAGGCCACGCCGACGGCCTCGCCGTGCTCATCCCCGAACTGATCGCCGAACACGAGGCCAAAGGCACGCTGCACCGAGGCTCCGGCCCGTACGTGGCGCCGGAAGCCACCTCGGGCACGCTGCGCTTCCCCGGCAAGGCGTTGTTCCTGCCCACCGGGCGCGGTTCCGCAGTGCCCGGTGCAGGCGTGCAGGGTTCAGGCGTGCAGGGAGCGTCCGACGGCGGGACTCCGGCTGCCGCGGATACCGCCACCGGGGGTTCCTGGCTGGTAACCGACACGGGCCACCACCGGCTCGTGGAGCTGGGCAACGACTTCCAGACGGTGCTGCGCACCTACGGCTCCGAGACCAAGGGACACGCTGACGGCCCGGCCGCCGCCGTTGACTCCGTCCAGCCGACCGCGCAGTTCAACGAGCCGCAGGGCCTCGTGCTGCTTCCGGAAGAGGTGGCAGCGAAGGCAGGCTACGACGTCGTAATTGCAGACTCCGTCAACCACCGCCTTCGGGGACTCTCACTCACGGACGGCAAGGCCACAACGATAGTTGGCAACGGCGTGCAGCGCCTGCTGGAAACCGGCCCCGCGCGGGTGGACGAAGACGCTGCCGGGTTCACGGGCCAGCTCAGCGAGCACCCGCTGGAGGTGTCCCTCAGCTCGCCGTGGGACGTCGTCTGGTCCACCAAGCTCAACGCCGTGGTGATTGCCATGGCCGGCACGCACCAGATCTTCAGCTTCGAGCCGCTCACCGGCGCCGTGGCAATTGTTGCCGGCAACGGACTGGAGGGCCTGCTGGACGGCCCCGCCCACGAAGCCTGGTTCGCGCAGCCCTCCGGCCTGGCCGAGGATGCCGACGGCAACATCTGGGTGGCAGACTCCGAAACGTCCGCCCTCCGCAAGCTGATCATTGACGACGGCGGCACGGTCACCGTGGAGACCGCAGTGGGCAAGGGCCTGTTCGACTTCGGCTTCCGCGACGGCCCCGCGTCCGAGGCACGCCTGCAACACCCCCTCGGCGTCACTGTCCTGCCTGACGGATCCATTGCCATCGCCGACACCTACAACGGTGCCGTGCGGCGCTACGACCCCGCGGCAGGGACCGTATCCACGCTGGCCCGCGGACTCTCGGAGCCCTCCGACGTGATTGTGGACCACACGCACGCCGCAGGCTCCGAACCGCTGCTGGTAGTGGTGGAGGCCAACAAGCACCAGCTGGTCTACGTGCCCATCCCCAAGGAAGCCCAGCAGGTGGACGAGGGCGTCTCGCAGACCCACCGGCCCAAGAGCCCGGTAGCCCCCGGGCTGCTCGAGCTGACCGTGCGCTTCACCGCGCCCACCGGGCAGAAGCTCGACGACCGCTGGGGCGATCCCACGCAGCTGAAGATCTCCTCCACCCCGCCGGAGCTGCTCGTGTCCGGCGGCGGCACCTCCGTGGGGCTGCTGCGGACACTGGAGCTGGCTTCCGGTGTCCCCGAAGGCATACTGCACATCACGGCCCGCGCCGCGGCCTGCGACGGCCCGGAGGACGCGGACGGCGAGATCCCGGACCACGCCGCCTGCCACCTGTACCAGCAGGACTGGGGCATCCCGGTGCTCCTGACGGCCGACGGCGACACCGAGTTGGTCCTGGACCTGCGCGGCATGGACTGATCAGCCGCCGTTTTTCAACCAGTCGCTGAACTGGCCCGGTTTTCAACCCCCGGTGGTTGGGAACCCGGCCAGTTCTGTCACTGCCGGGCGCAAAACCGGGCCAGCTGGAGCTAGTAGCTCAGGAGCGGGGTGACCCGGATGGTGTCGCCGGCGACGTCCAGGCGGGTGGTGAAGCTGAAGTCCACCTCTTCGTTGAGCGGGAACCAGGCGCCGGTGAAGGAACTCTGCTGGACCGCCTCCACCTTGGCCTTCCCGTCGAGGGGAGCAACCACCCAGCGGCCGTCAAAGGGCTCGATGGAGATCTCCGGGTACTCCGTGATGGCCCACTTGATGGTGCCGTCGTCCACGTTGTTGGTGCTGGCGAAGTAGAAGGGGCAGTCCGGCTGCAGCTTTTGCTGCTTCACGGCTTCGGCGGCGCAGGTGTCCAGGAACTCCTGTACCTTCGCCCCCACGTCCTTCCGCAGCTGGTCGGTTGCCTCGGTGAGCAGGTTCAACGGAGCCACCGGGACATCGCGGGATGTCACCGTGGCGCGGGTGGCGGGCGCAGCGAAGTATTCACCGTTCAGGGAGGCCTCGTATTCGCCCGGATAGAACACGGCGAACGAATTCCTGCCTTGGGGCATATTTACCGGGACGCCGTTGAGGTTGGCTTCGCTGGAGTTCACCACAGTCAGGCCCACCGTGGGCAGCCGCGACGGCACAAACGCCCATGTATTGAAGAACAGCCATTCCGTGCCGGTCTTCTCCAGCAGGAATTCGGTGCGAAGCCTGCTGCCATCGATCGTGTACTGCACGGGCACCATGACCTGGTTGCCGGCGCGTTCTTCGGCATCGCCGATGCTGACGTTCGCCAGCCGGGAAGAGGCGGTCTGCAGCGCTGTGCCGTCGAGCATGGCGGCGTTGCTGGGCGGCACGGTGGCCCGCAACAGGCCCAGCGCCTTGCCGCCGTCGCCCTCGTGGAGGGCGTCCAGATATTCCCGGACAGGCTGCTGTGGACTGGCCACCGTATTGTTCACCACGTTGACCCCAACGACGGCCGCGGCCACGGCAAGCATGAGGCCAAGCAGCCACCCTGCTGCCATCCTCACCAACGCCTGACTCATCTGCACTTCCCTTACGTTACCTGCAAGCCCGCTGAACACGGGTGTCGCCGCCGCCCCGTGTAGCGGGGTGCGGCGGCTTTCCTGATGCCCGACGGCGGGAAGTCCAGGGCGGGACATCGTCCGGTTTTGCCTACCGGCGGCGCCGGGACGAGGTGCCGAAGACGCCGCGGAGCAGCTCCCGGCCCAGCTGCGTGCCCAGGGAACGGACCATACTCTTCAGCCCGCCGCCCAGTGCCCCGCCGAGTGCACCGGCGATGTCGCCCACCATCCCGCCGCCGGCTGGGGCCGCAGGTTCCGGTGCACGCCGCGACGGCGTATCAGTACCGGCATGATCCGGCGCGGGCGCGGGACGGCTGCTGGGCCGGCCCAGGATTTCCTCTTCGATCCTGCGGGCCTCGGCGTCGACGTCGGCCTGTCCCGAACCTGCCTGTCCCGAACCTGCCGGTCCCGAACCTGGCTGTCCGGAACCGGCCGGGCGAGTCCCCGGAACCGGCGGCTCACCCGGCGCGGCTCCGCCGGTGGGCGCAGCGGCCTTGCCGGTGAGTTTCTCGTAGGCGGAGACGTTGTCCACGGCGGTCCCGTACTTGGCGAGCAATGCGGACCTGCCCACAGTGCTCTTGATGAGCTCCTCAGTGCTGGGGCCCATGACGGATTCCGGGGCGCGCAGGCGAGTGTGCGCGACCGGCGTCGGGGCGCCCTTCTCATTCATGACGGTAATGACGGCCTCGCCGATCCCGGCGGACGTGAGGGTCTCCTCGAGGTCATAATCGCTCATCGGGAACGTGGACACGGTGGCTTTCAGGGCCTTGGCGTCCTCCGGGGTGAAGGCGCGGAGGGCGTGCTGGATGCGGTTGGCCAGCTGGCCCAGGACGTCGGCGGGGACGTCCTTGGGGGTCTGGGTGACGAAGAAGATCCCCACACCCTTGGAGCGGATCAGCCGGACTGTGGTGGTGATGGCGTTCAGGAAGGCCTTGGATGCGCCGTTGAACAGCAGGTGGGCCTCATCGAGGAAGAACACCAGTTTGGGCTTGTCCAGGTCGCCGGCTTCGGGGAGGTCCTCGAACAGGTCCGCCAGCAGCCACATCAGGAAGGTCGAGAACAGCATCGGCTTGGTCTGCAGCGTGGGCAGCTCCAGGCAGGTGATGACGCCTCGCCCGTCCGGGGCGGTCCGGAGCAGCTCTGCGGTGTCGAACTCAGGCTCGCCGAAAAACCGTTCCAGGCCCTGCGCTTCGAGGTTTACCAGTTCGCGGAGGATGACGCCGGCGGTGGCCTTGGACAGGCCGCCCAGTTCCTCCAGCTCGTCCTTGCCCTCGTCCGAGGTGAGGAACTGGATGACCGCGCGGAGGTCCTTGAGGTCGATCAGCTCAAGGTTGTTTTTGTCCGCAAAGTGGAAGACCAGCTGCAGGCTGGATTCCTGGGTGTCGTTGAGCTCCATCACGCGCGAGAGCAGGATGGGGCCGAACGATGTGATGGTGGCACGGAGGGGAATGCCGTTGCCGTCGCCGCCCAGGGCCAGGAACTCCACCGGGAACGTCTTACCGGCCCACGCCTGGCCGATGCTGTCGGTGCGGGCCTTCAGCTTCTCACTGCCGGCCGCCGCCGTGGCCAGGCCGGACAGGTCACCCTTGATGTCCGCGAGGAATACGGGAACCCCGGCAGCAGACAGCTGCTCGGCCATCATATGCAGCGTGACGGTCTTGCCGGTGCCGGTGGCGCCAGCTACCAGGCCGTGCCTGTTCATCATGGCCAGCGGCAGGCGGACCTGGGCTTCCTTGTGGAGTTCGCCGTCCACAATGGCGGCACCCAGCTCGATGGTGGCACCTTCCAGGGTGTAGCCCTTCTGGATGGTGGCGAGTTTTTCGGCAGTGGTCTTGTTGGCCATGCCGCTAGCTTAGCGGGGCAGCCGGGAGATTCTTGGTGAACGCGAGCGACCTGATGATCTCCGGATCCACGTCCAGGTCGAACTGCGGTTCATACCCCGATGTGAGCGCATCGCCGAACTGCCCGGCGTCGCTTCCATCAAGATCCCGGGAGTGCCAACTGACCCGCAGCAGGCGCGGGCCCGGATTCAGGAAATTCGGGCGGTTGTTCCTCAACACGTGACCATCGGAGTATCCGGCGACGCCCATGCGGCCGCCGGTCTGGCCGCTGGCTGCGATGCCTGGTACTCGGTCATTGGCGGCACTTTGCGCGCCCTGGCCATGGGAATCACGCGGGCGGCGCAGGAAGGCCGGTTTTCGGACGCGCTGACGGAATCCGAGCGCCTTGCACCGCTATGGAAGCTGTTCGCCGAGTTCGGTGGGAGCCTTCGTGCGGTTGCGGCCATCGCCGAGTATCTGGGTTTGCCCCCAAAGCCTGCCTGCCGCTGCCGGTCCAGGGATTGACCAAGGACCAGCGCGACCGTGTTGCCGGTGTCATCGATGCGCTCAGCATCGGCGGGTAATGCTGGCGCCGGAGTTTCAAACACGCCGAAACTCCGGACCGGGGCACCGGCCCGGCACGCCGAGGTGACTACCGCGTGTTGTTCACCCTCGATACCGAAGAGCACACCTTATACGTCCACCGCATCGAGCACCGTGCGGACGTCTACAAGCCGCGTTAGCCGAATTCTTCGAAGTATCCGGTCCAAATAAAGTTGTCGTGGATGGGAGTCGGCTTGGAGAGAAGAGTCGACGGCGGGAAGATGAGTGCCGTCGTCGACCCTTCCTGGGAACTGCCGGCTTTCAGCTGATGGGGAGCAGCGGCATTAAGTGGCTTTGGACTCCACCATCTGCTCTTCACCGGGAGCGGCCTGTAGAACGAAGCCCGAGGACGGATGTGCTGCGACGGCCGCCGCGTGCTCCGCCAGCACTCCTGTCTGATGGCGGATCTTCAACCGGTACAGCAGGGCCCCGCCGCCAGCGACCGTTGCCACGAACAGGACGCCGCCCCACTGCAAGTACCACTCGAACGGCGGCACCGAGTTGTAGATCTCCTGGCGCGGCCACACCAGATTCAGCGTCATGGCACCGCCCCACAGGACCGCGAGGATGTTCACGGGAAGGCCCCACTTGCCCAGGCTGAAGCCCGGCTCGGAGCCGTCGTCGGAGAGGGGCCACTTCTTCAGGAACCGGTGGCGGAGCATGGGAACGGTGACCAGCAGGTAGGACAGATAGATCAGGACAATGCTGATGCTGGACAGGATGGTGAAGATCGCCGGCTGCATCACGTTCACCAGCAGCGGGATGACGGCCATGACTCCAACCACGATGGCAGCGACCGTGGGGGTCCTGCGGACCGGGTCCACTTTGCTGAGCTGCCGGCTGAACGGCAGGTTGTTGTCCCGGGCCATGGCGAACATCATCCGGATCGCGGCAGCGTGGACGGCCAGGGTGCAGACCGCCACGGCCACCACGATGCAGGCGAGGAAGGCCTTGCCGAAGGGACCCCCGAGTACGGAGAGCACCAGGTACTGCAGGCCGCCGTCGGCCGCCCCAAGCTTGGGGTCATTCAGGTCCGGGGCTGCCAGGATGCTAAAGAGCAGGATCAGCCCGCCCAGCACGAAGGATGCCGTGATGGCCCGCAGGATGGCCTTGGGCGCGGTGCGTTTGGGGTCCTTCGTTTCCTCGCCCAGGGAGCTGGCGGTATCGAAACCGTACATTACGTATCCCGAGGCCATGGCGCCGATCAGGAACACGCCGAAGAAGCCAAGGTCGTGGCCTTCCCCGAATCCGGCGGTGTCAAAGAAGGCCTCAGGCCCCCGCACCACGTGCCAGCCCAGGGCGAGGATCAGCAGCACGGCCGCGGTCAGCTCCACTAAGACGCCGATGCTGTTGATCCTGGTCATCAGCTTCACGCCGAAGGCGTTGATCATGGTGGAAATGCCGATCATGATGCTTGCCAGCAGCACGCCGTTGAGGGCGAAGTCGTAGGTGCCCGTTCCGTCTCCGATGAGCTGGAAGCCGGACCAGAGCTGCGGCAGGGTGAGCTGCAGGGCCAGGGCCACGGCGCCGAGCGCCACGATGGACGAGATGAGCAGCAGCCAGCCCGCCAGCCAGGACCAGGTCCCGGAGGCGAGCCGCTTGGCCCAGTTGTACACCGATCCCGCAACTGGATAGCGGCCCGCCAGTTCGGCGAAACACAACGCCACCATCAGCTGGCCGGCGAACACGAGGGGCCAGGACCATGCGTAGGCAGGGCCGGCCATGGAAAAACCAAAGTAGAACAGTTGAAAAACACCGGTGAGGATGGAGATGTAGCTGACGCCTGCCGCGAAGCTGGCAAACTTGCCGATGCTCCGGTCCAAGGTCTGCGTGTAACCAAACTCGTCCATGCCGCTTGAATCAATACTCTTGCTGGGTTCCGCCATGTGGACTCCTAAATCAGAAAAGCACGATAGTGATGACCGGCCGGCCGTGGCGTATGAAAGGTCGATGCCCTGCCGCCGGGACCTTGCCGCTTAGGCGAGGGACGCGATGAGCTCCATTTCTTCCGAGGTCATGGTTTCGCCGGACCGGCTGGCACGGATAAGGTCCGCACAGCGCTCGCCGATCATCATGACGGTGATGTTCGGGTTGACGGTGACGTGCTCAGGCATGACGGACGCGTCGGCGACGCGGAGGCCGGTGACGCCCTTGACCCGCAGCTCGGGATCGAGCGGCGACATGTCGTCGTCGGCCGCGCCCATGCGGACGGTGCCGACGGGGTGATACACGGTGTTGTGGGTCTTGCGGATGTAGTCCCGAAGTTCCTCGTCCGTCTGGGCCTCGACGCCGGGCGAGAGTTCCCGGCCGGTCCATTCGGCCATGGCCGGCTGGGCGGCGATCTCGCGGGCCTTGCGGATACCGGCCACCATGACCCGCATGTCGTGGCCGTCCGGGTCCGTGAAGTAGCGCGGGTCCACCATGGGCTTGTCGCGGAAGTCGCGGCTGCGCAGCCGGACGCTGCCGCGGGAGCGGGCGTGCGTGACATTCGGGGTGAGGCTGAAGCCGTTCTCCGTGGTGGGGTAGCCGTGCCGCAGCGTGTTCATGTCGAACGGGACGGAACCGTAGTGCATCATCAGGTCCGGGCGGTCCAGGCCCTCCTCGGTGGGGGTGAAGATGCCGATTTCCCACCACTGGGTGGAGGTCTGGACCATCGGCTGCCTGGCCTCGAACTGCACCACGCCCTCAGGGTGGTCCTGCAGGTGCTCGCCCACGCCGGGGGAGTCCACCAGGACCTCGATGCCGTGCTGGGCGAGGTGGGCTGCCGGGCCGATGCCGGAGAGCATGAGCAGCTTGGGCGAGTCGATGGCGCCGGTGGACAGGATGATCTCACGGCGGGCGGAGAGCCGGTGGGTCCGGCCGAACGCCGAGTCCACCACGTCCACGCCTGTGCAGCGCTTATCCGCGTCGAACACCAGCTGGCGGGCGCGGAGGCCGGTCAGCAGGGTGAAGTTTTCGCGCTCCATGATGGGGTGGATGTAGGAGACCGAGCTGGAGGACCGGGTGCCGTCCGCGCGGCGGTTGATCTGGAAGAAGTTTGCGCCGTTGACCACCGTGCTTCCGGTGTTGAATTTTGCCCGGGGGATGCCGGCCTGTTCGCAGGCGTCCAGGAGCGCGACGCCGGCGGGGTCCACTGGAGGCACGTTCATCAGGTGCACGGGGCCTGAGTCACCGTGGTGCGGCGCGTCCGGGCCGGCGTCCTCGTTGGTCTCCAGCCGCTGGTAGAGCGGCCAGGCGGTTTTAGCGGTCCAGCCGGTGGCGCCGTACTTGGATTCCCACTCGTCCAGGTCTTCGCTCGGGGCCCAGAACGCGATGCAGGAGTTGTGGCTGGAGCAGCCGCCCATGACCTTCGCCCGGGCGTGCCGCATGAAGGAGTTGCCGTTCTCCTGCGGTTCCACCGGGTAGTCCCAGTCGTAGCCGGATTCCAGCAGTTCCATCCAGCGGTCCAGCTGCAGGATCTCGGGAAGGTTCCGGTCATCCGGGCCGGCCTCCACCAAGGCAACGGACACCTCCGGATCCTCGCTCAGCCGCGCGGCCGCTGCGGCCCCCGCGGATCCGCCGCCGATAACGATGTAGTCGAACCCGCGCTCAGTGAGGTTGTCGATGTTGTCGAAGTGCATCTAGTTCTCCTTCCCGTGGTCGGCGAACCAGCCGGTCACCTGGGGGCTGGTGTTCTGGTAGATGTGCTTGGCTTCCTGGTATTCGGCCAGGCCGGTGGGGCCCAGCTCGCGGCCCACGCCGGACTGCCCGAAGCCTCCCCACTCGGCCTGGGGCAGGTAGGGGTGGTAGTCGTTGATCCAGACCGTCCCGTGCCGCAGCCGGTAAGCCACGCGCTGCGCCTTGCCGGCGTCCTGGGTCCAGACCGCGCCGGCCAGCCCGTAGATGGTGTCGTTGGCCGTCGCTACCGCTTCGTCCTCTGTGCGGAACGTTTCCACCGTCACCACCGGGCCGAACGCCTCGTCGATGACCACGGACATCCCCCGCTGCACGCGGTCCAGGACTGTGGGCTGGTAGTAGAAACCGGCGTCGTACTGCTGCCCTTCAGGGGCGGCGCCGCCGCACCGCAGCCGCGCCCCCTCCTGGACGCCGCGCTGGACGTAGGCGTGGACCTTCTCCCGGTGGCCCGCGGAGATCAGTGGCCCGGTTTCGGCGTCGTCGTCGAACGGCCCTCCGAGACGGATTTCCCGCGCACGGCGGACCAGCTCATCGACGAAGCGCTCGGCGATTGATTCCTCCACCACCAGCCGCGCCCCGGCGGAGCAGACCTGCCCTGAGTGGACGAAGGCCCCGTTCAGGGCATTGTCGACGGCGGCGTCGAAGTCCGCGTCGGCAAACACCACGTTGGGATTCTTGCCACCCAGTTCCAGCGCCACCTTTTTCACGGTGCCGGCGGCGGCCGCGGCGATGCGCTTGCCGGTTTCCAGCCCGCCCGTGAAGGAGACGAGGTCGACGGCGGGGTGTTCGGAGAGCGGTGCCCCCGCCTCCGCACCGGGTCCGGTCACGAGGTTGGCGACGCCGTCCGGCAGGCCGAGGTCCTGCAGCAGCTGCATGACCAGGATGGCGGTGGACGGCGTCAGCTCGGACGGCTTAAGAACGAAGGTGCAGCCGGCGGCCAGAGCGGGTGCGATCTTCCAGGCTGCCTGGAGTAGGGGGTAGTTCCACGGCGTGATCAGGCCGCAGACACCCACGGGCTCATAAATGATCTTGCTGACGACGGCGGGGTCCCCGGCGTCGACCACACGGCCCGCCTGCTGCCCGGCCAGCCGTCCGAAATATTCGAAGCAGGCGGCGATGTCGTCCATGTCGATGTGGCTTTCGGCTATCCGCTTCCCGGTGTCCAGTGACTCGGCGCGAGCAAACTTTTCCCGGCGTTCGCGCAGTTCCGCGGCGACCTTAAGCAGGAAAGTGCCGCGCTCGGGTGCCGGAACCGAAGCCCAGGCTCCGGAGTCGAAGGCCGCCCGGGCCGCAGCGATGGCACGCTCGGCATCTTCCCGGCCAGCCTCGGACACTGTGGCGGTCAGCTCGCCGTCGGCGGGGTTGCGGATGTGGCGCACAGCGCCGGAGGCGGCTGGTTCCCACAAGCCGTTGATGAAAAGGGTGGATGCCGTCTCATGGTCTGGTGTGGCGTAAGTCATACGAAGGAGAGTAATGCACTTTGAACAAGTGTTCAATGATAATTTGAACAAACGTTCAATGTTGCAGACGAGACGTTTCCGCCTGACGGCGTCTGTTTCTATTGCTCCTGAAGCCCGGCGCCCTGGCTAATTGTTGGCGGGCTGTTACCGTTCCGGGGCCGGGGCGAAGGCGATTTCCTCCGTGCGGGCGATGCTGCGCTGGATGGAGGCGTTGTCCACGCCAAGAAGGGACGTCAGCCACATGCCGTTTTGGATAACGACAATGTCGGCCGCCCGTTCCCGGCATTCCTCCCAGGAGAGCTCGGTTTTGGCGTTGGACACGAGTGCGGCGACCCCGTCTAGATACCGGTCGAAGGCAGCAGCATTGATCTCGGCGTAGCCTTCGTCGGCCTGCGCGAGGGCCCAAAGATGCAGGCGCAGGGACAGATACCGTGTGGTCAGCAATTCCGCTCCCGCAACCCGCCGCAGGGCCTTGCGCAGCTGTTCGTCCGGGGCCAGCGATGAGTCTTGGGCCACCAGCTGGAGGTCGTGCTCGTCCACCCGGT
This sequence comes from Arthrobacter sp. 4R501, assembly GCF_002929755.1. NCBI lineage: Bacteria > Bacillati > Actinomycetota > Actinomycetes > Micrococcales > Micrococcaceae > Arthrobacter > Arthrobacter sp. 4R501. The sequence goes on from NZ_PJIW01000031.1 coordinate 14,407, forward strand.
GCAGGGCCGCCCGGATCAGGCTCGTCTTGTCGTCGTAGTAGTAATTCACCAGGCCCAGTGCGACGCCGGCTTCGCGAGCCACGGCGCGCATGCTCACGCCTGAAATACCGTGCCGGGACAGCAATTCCAGTGCCGCTTCGAGAATGCGGGACTGCCTGTCGATCTGTTCGCCGGAATTCACGGTATTTGTCCCCATCTGGCCAGACTATTGCCAAACCCGCCAGGAGTGCACTTTCCGGAACAGGCGGACCGGCATCGTCAACCACCTCGCCCCGGATGGGTTCCGGGGCCGAGCTTGCGAGGCGAGGGGGCCGGTGGGAGGAACCGATGTTTAAGGGACCGGCGCCGCCATAAAAACGTCCACAGCGTCCTCCGATTCCACCTCAAAGCCGTGGCGCTCATACAGCCGCCGGGCGGCACTTCCCTGGAGGACGTTCAGGCGGAAGGGCCGGTGGTCCTGGGACGCGTCCATGGCCTGCCGGAGCGCGGCGCCGCCGAGGCCCTTTCCCTGATGCTCCGGGCCCAGGTAAAAGTGTTCGATCCACTGCGCGTCGGGCTCCGGGCGGACAGCGATCACGCCCGCATTCTGCCCAGCCACCTCGACCACGAAGGTGTGCTCCGGCTGGAACCCGTTGAGGAAGCGCTCGCGGACGCGGACCGGGTCAAAGCGGCCCAGCCGCTCAAGGTCCGGACGCATCACGACGGCGCGGAGCTCGGCGATCCACGGGCCGTCAGTATCGAGGCTGGGGCGGAGAGAGAAGTCGGCAGTCACCGGACCATTAACCCACAGGCGGGCCTACTTCTTGGGCAGGCCTGGCGGGTTCAGCTCGGAGGACTTGATGGCCTCCGATGACAGGCCCCAGCGGTCCAGGATCTCGGCGTAGCTGCCATTCCCGATCAGCTGGTTGAGGGCAGCCTGGGCGGCGACGGCCAGCCCGTTGCCTTTCTGTGTGGTGAAGGCGATTTCGGCGGTCAGCGGCCAGCCGCCGTTGAGCGTGCCCACTTCCTTGGTCTTGCCGTCCTTCGCAGCCTTGTATGCCGCCCCGGCGTTCGGGCCGAACGTCAGGTCCGCACGGCCGGACTGGAGTGCCAGCGTGGAGGCGGAGTCGTCGTCGTAATACTGGAACTCAACCGGTGCGAGGCCCTTGGCCTTGTTCTCTTCGTCCCAGCGCACCAGGATCGCTTCCTGGTTGGTGCCCGAGCCGACGATGATGCGCTTGCCGGCAACGTCCTTGGCTGCCTTGATGTCGCCGATGGTGGAATCGGTCTTCGCGTAGAAGCCCAGGAGGTCGTTGCGGTAGCTGGCGAAGTCGAACTTCTCCTTGCGCGCCTCGGTGACGGTGACGTTGGAGAGCACGGCCTCGTACTTGCCGGATTCAACGCCCAGCGGCCAGTCGGCCCAAGTGACGGGCAGGACCTCCACGGTCAGCCCCAGTATCTCGCCCACCGCATAAGGGATGTCCACTTCGCTGCCGATGAGCGTTTTGTTGTCGGTGGCGAACAGGCTCAGCGGGGCGGTGCCGCCGGTGGTGACCACGGTCAGTTTGCCGTCCGCTTTGATGGCGTCGGGGACCAGGGCGGCAGCTTTCGCGTCCACGGCCACCTTGACACGGTTCTGCACCGGGGCCAGGTTGAACGTCTTGCCCGCTGCGCTCGCCGTGGAGCCCGACGACGGCGCTGTCGCCGCCGTCGCGCCCGGGTCCGAGCAGGCGGCCAGCGCCAGCAGCGTGACTGCTGCACCGGCAGCCTGCCTTGTCTTGATTTTCGCCATGATTTCCCCCTGCAAGTTGCTGATTTTCGGAACGGAACGGTGTTCTTGGCAGCAACTATCCGGGACCGCTGGTGCGGGATCAAAGGCCGGCGAAACGGTGCGATACCGGGAGTAACGGCAGTTCACCGGGCGACCGCCGCGGTCACAAACGAGACTGTGGGCCACCCCACCGCGGGCCGCAGAAATAACCCGGACGCCGCCGTCGTTGTCCACAGTGTGCCCGCCGCGACCCGGCCGGCCACCCTACGCAACGCATTGAAAGGCCGGCACCGACGTGACGCTTCCCCTCTCCATCCTTGACCTGGCAACCATCGGCAAAGGCCAGACGGCGGCGGAGAGTTTCGCCGGCAGCGTGGCCATGGCGCAGCGGGCGGAGGAGCTGGGCTACCGGCGGATCTGGTACGCCGAGCACCACAACATGTCCGCCATCGCGTCGTCGGCCACCAGCGTGCTGATCGCCCACGTGGCCGCCCACACCAAGACCATCAGGCTCGGCGCCGGCGGCGTTATGCTGCCCAACCACTCGCCGCTGACCATCGCCGAGCAGTTCGGCACCCTGGAAACGCTGCACCCGGGCCGGATCGACCTTGGCCTGGGCCGCGCCCCCGGCAGCGACCAGAACACCATGCGCGCGCTGCGCCGGGACCCCATGTCCGCGGACACTTTCCCCCAAGACGTCCTGGAGCTGCAGGGCTACCTCACCGGTCCCACGCGAATCCAGGGCGTGGAGGCCACCCCCGGCAAGGGCACCAACGTCCCGCTGTACATCCTCGGATCGTCGCTGTTCGGCGCCCGTCTCGCCGCCCAGCTGGGCCTGCCGTACGCCTTCGCCTCGCACTTCGCCCCCAACGCCCTGCAGGATGCCGTGGCGCTCTACCGCAGCGAATTCAAGCCGTCGGCGCAGCTCGATGCCCCGCACGTGATCGCCGGCGTCAACGTGATCGCAGCCGATTCCGCAGCCGAAGCCCAGACGGCTTTCCGGGCCACGCTGCGCGCCCGCGTCGGTCTGTTCTTTGGCGGCGGGCGCGAGTTCACCGACGACGAAGCGGACATGATCCTGGACTCCCCGCAGGGCCAGCACGTCTCGCAGATGATGACGTACTCGGCCATCGGCACCCCGGACGTTGTGAACGACTACCTCGAGGAGTTCGCCAGGCACTCCGACGCCGACGAGCTCATCGTGGCGCACCAGAACACTGGCACCGAGGCCAGGATCCGCTCCGTGGAGCTGCTGGCGGAGGTTGCCGGGCTGGCTCGGGTCTAGGTCCGGCGCCACCGGCAAGCTGGGACGCGCCCACCAATGTGGCGGCGGGCCCTTGACATCCCTCAACTGAACCGGTTTAGTAGAGTCTACTGAACCGGTTCAGTGGCGTGAGTCACGGGACCTAAAACCTGAAGGGTCCCACATCATGGCAGTAACCATCAGCGACGTCGCCCATGCGGCCGGCGTCAGCAAGGGTGCTGTCTCCTATGCGCTGAACAACCAGCCCGGCGTCAGCGACGCCACCCGGGGCCGGATCCTCCAGGTCGCCAAAGAGCTTGGCTGGAAGCCGAGCCTCCGCGCCAAGGGCCTGTCCTCCGCGAAGGCCTACGCGCTGGGCCTGGTGGTGGCCCGCGACCCCAAGCTCCTCGGCACGGACCCGTTCTTCCCGGCGTTCATTGCGGGCATCGAGACCACCCTCGCCGAGCACGATTACACGCTGGTCCTGAGCGTTGCCACCGCCCCCGGCGCCGAAGAGCGGGCCTACCGCAAACTGGCCGACGGCGGCCGCGTGGACGGCGTGATCCTGACCGATGTGCGGCACAACGATTCCCGGATCGGCCTGCTGCGCGAGCTCAAGCTGCCGGCCGTGACGCTCAACAGGCCGGATTCGGGCTCCCCCTTCCCCGCGGTGTCCATGGATGACACGGACGGCATTACGGCCGCCGTCGAACATCTCCTCGCCCTGGGGCACGTCAGGATCGGCCACGTGGGCGGCGCCCAGGAATACATCCACGGCCGCAGCCGCCGCCGGGCCTGGGAGGCGGCCATGGCCGCTGCCGGCCTGGCAGCGGATCTGTTCGCGGAGGCTGATTTCACGGCGGCCGGGGGAGTGGCCGCCACCGCGGAACTGCTCCGCCGGCCGGACCGCCCCACCGCGATTGTCTATGCGAACGACCTCATGGCGACGTCTGGCCAGTCCTTCGCCCAGTCTCAGGGCCTGAACGTCCCGGGTGACCTGTCAGTCACCGGCTACGACAACGCAGAGTTCACCCAATACCTCAACCCACCGCTCACCACCATCTCCACTGACCCCATGCGCTGGGGCAGAGTTGCCGCGCAGGCCCTCCTGGACCAGCTCAACGGCACCCACTCCGGTGAGGATACTGACGTGCAGGCACCTTCCCTGCTGGTCCGCGCCTCCACCGGCCCCGCCCCATCCACAACCACCAAGCCAGTCCCCCAGCAATCCCCAGAGCAAGCAAAAAAGCACACCAACCCGTAGCAGGTCCCCACCGGGACCAGTATCAAGGAGTCGCAATGAAGCGCTTTACCAAAGCCACGCGAATATTGTCAGTGGCCGCCCTGACCGTCATGGGGGCAGGCCTGGCTGCCTGCGGCGGAAGCGGAGGCGGCGGCGATGGCGGTTCCGCCACGTCCGCCAAGGGCCCCATCAAGATCTGGTACTCCAACAACGAGTTCGAGGTGAAGTGGGGCAAGGCCATGGTGGAATCCTGGAACTCCGCCCACCCGGACGAGAAGATCGATGCGCAAGAGATCCCTGCCGGCAAGAGCTCCGAGGAAGTCATCGGCGCAGCCATCACGGCCGGCAACGCTCCCTGCCTGGTCTTCAACACCGCGCCTGTGGCAGTTCCCCAGTTCCAGAAGCAGGGTGGTTTGGTGGCCCTGGATGAGTTCCCGGACGGGCTCCAGTACATCAAGGACCGCACCGGTGACCTGGCGGACCAGTACAAGTCCGCGGACGGCAAGATGTACCAGCTGCCGTGGAAGTCCAATCCCGTTGTCCTCTTCTACAACAAGGACATGTTTGCCAAGGCCGGGCTGGATCCGGAGAACCCGAAGCTGGGGACGCACCAGGAACTGCTGGACACCGCCCGGACCCTGGTGTCCTCAGGTGCTGCCACCAACGCCATGTGGCCCTCACCGGCCAGTGACTTCTTCCAGGCCTGGTTCGATTTCTACTCCTTCTATGCAGCCAACTCCGACGGCACCCCGCTGGTGAAGGACGGCAAGGCCACGTTCGACAGCGAGGAGGGCAAGCAGGTCGCCACGATGTTCGAGACGCTCTACAAGGAGAACCTGGCCTCCAAGGAGGTCTACCAGGGCGATTCATTCGCCGAGGGCAAGGCGGCCATGTCCATGGCCGGTCCGTGGGCCATCGCCGCCTACAAGGACAAGGTGAACTGGGGCGCAGTCCCGGTCCCCGCTGCCGCGGCTAAGGCTGATGCCTCAACCTTCTCCGACGCCAAGAACGTGGCCATGTACTCGGCCTGCGAGAACCAGGGCACCGCCTGGGAGGTCATGAAGTTCGCCACCAGCGAGGAGCAGGACGGCAAGCTGCTGACCGACACCGGCCAGATGCCCATGCGCAAGGACCTTCCCACGGTCTACGCGGACTACTTCGCCAAGAACCCGGCCTACACGCAGTTTGCCGATCAGGCTGCGCGGACCGTGGAGGTCCCCAACGTCTCCAACTCGGTTGAAGTGTGGCAGACCTTCCGCACCGCCTACGCGAAGGCCGTGATCTTCGGGAACGAAAGCATCGATACCTCGTTCAAGGCCGCGGCGGACAAGATCAACCAACTGGTAGCCCAGAAGTAGCGGTGACCCCCAATGTCACTCCGCTCTTCTAGTGGGAACCCTGTCACGGGGAAACCGGCTGGTGGAACGGCGGACCGGCGGCTGGTGCCCAGGAAGCGTAAGAACTTCCTGGGCCCCCAGCCGCTGGGCCTGCTGTTCAGCGCCCCCTACGTCATCTACGTGCTGGCCGTCCTGGCGTTTCCGCTCGGCTACGCCGTCTACATTTCCTTCCACGATTTCTTCTTCACAGCACCGCGGGTCAAGGTGGACCGGCCGTTTGTAGGGTTCGAAAACTACATCACCGTCCTGTCAGACCCCGCCGTCCAGCGCTCCTTCCTGAACATCGGCGTCTTCCTCATCATCAACGTCCCGCTCACGGTGGGCCTGTCCCTGCTGCTGGCAAACGCCCTGAACCGCGTGACCCGGCTCAAGACCTTCTTCCGCCTCAGCTACTACGTCCCATACGTGACGGCGAGCGTCGCCGTCGTGGGTGTCTGGCTTTTCCTGTTCCAGGGAAACGGGCTGATCAACACACTGCTGGGGCCCCTGGCCCCAGCCCCTTCCTGGCTGGTGAATTCGTGGCTGGCCATGCCCACCGTGGCCCTGTACGTGACGTGGAAACAGCTGGGATTCTTCATCCTGCTCTACCTCGCGGCGCTGCAGAACATCCCCGATGAGCTCTATGAATCAGCGTCCGTGGACGGCGGCAACAAGTGGGTCCAGTTCTGGAACATCACCGTTCCCGGCGTCCGGCCCGCCAGCGTCCTGGTCACGCTGCTGGCCACCATCACCGGCGCGAACCTCTTCACCGAGCCGTACCTGCTGACCGGCGGCGGCGGGCCGGACGGGGCCTCGGCCTCCCCGGTGTTCATCATGTACCAGCGGGGACTCCTGCAGGGCAACCCCGACGTCGCGGCCGCGCTGGGCGTGGTGCTGGTGATCGGCGTCCTGCTGATCGCCCTGATCCAGAAACGCCTCGTGGGCGGGAAGGAGGACTGACATGTCCGTCACCAACGCACAAAACGCCAAGAACGACGACGACGCGAGCCGGCTCCCCGAGCAAGCGGAACCCGTCCTGCGTCCCGACTCGGGCGTCGAAAAGCGCCGCAACCTGGGTGTGGGCAGCTTCATCCTGCTGGGCGTGGGCGCCTTCGTGTTCCTCTTCCCGTTCTACTACATGCTCATCGGTTCGCTGCAGACCGCCCCGGACACCTCGATTTTCGGCGCGTTCCCCAATCCGGCCAACATCACCGGGGCCAACTATGTGCAGATCAACGAGTCCATCAACCTGTTCCGCGGCCTGCTCAACTCCGGCATCTTCACCGGCGGTGTCATCCTCTTCACGGTGGTTTTCGGGCTGCTGGTGGGCTACGCCCTGGCGCAGATGAAGTTCCGTGGCCGCGGCGTGGTGTTCGGCATGATGCTGCTGGTGCAGATGATCCCGTTCCAGCTGCTGCTCATCCCGCTCTACGTCATGATCGTGCGCGACTACGGCCTGGCGGACAGCTTCCTGGGCATGATCCTGCCGTTCGCCATCAACTCCACGGCGGTGTTTGTGTTCCGCCAGTACTTCCTCCAGCTGCCCTCAACGCTGTTTGAGGCGGCCCGGATCGACGGCGCCTCGGAGCTTCGGATCCTGTGGCAGATCGCCATCCCGCTGGTCCGTCCTGCCATCGTCACCGCCGTGCTGCTGACCTTCATCGGCCCGTGGAACGAGTTCCTGTGGCCGTTCCTGGTCACGAAGGAGCAGTCCCTGCAACCCCTGGCCGTGTCCCTGGCCAACTTCATCTCCAACATCGCCGGCCAGGCCGGCAACCCGTTCGGTGCCATCCTTGCCGGTGCCTGCGTCCTGGCGGCGCCCGCCGTCGCGCTGTTCATTTTCTTCCAGCGCCAGTTCATTTCCACCAATATCGGTTCCAGCGTAAAGGGCTAATCAATGACTTCCCCCCACACTTCTGCACTCCCCACTGTCCCGTTCACCCTCACCCGCGCCGGCGTCATCATGACCCCAGAGCCCGGCAATGACTTCGAAGCCGAGGGCGTCCTCAATCCCGCCAGCGGCCGCGGCCCGGACGGCGAGCTGTATCTGCTGCCCCGGCTGGTGGCCACGGGCAACGTGTCCCGCGTTGGCCTTGCCAAGGTGGTCATCAACGACGACGGCGTGCCCTCCGGCGTGGAACGCGAGGGTGTGGTCCTGGCCCCGGACGAGGGCTGGGAACGCGGCATGAACAATGCCGGCACCGAGGATCCGCGCACCACCTGGGTGCCCGCCCTTGGCAAGCACCTCATGACCTACGTGGCCTACGGCCCGCTGGGTCCCCGCCTCGCTTTCGCCCACTCCGAGGACCTCCGGAACTGGGAACGCCTTGGCCCCTGCTTCTTCGAGTACCAGGCCGATCTCTCCATGGACCTAAACCTCTTTCCCAACAAGGATGCGGTGTTCTTCCCGGAGCCGGTGAACGACCCCGACGGCGTGCCCTCCTACGCCATGCTGCACCGCCCCATGTGGGACCTGGGCTGGATCCGTCCCGGCGAAGGCGAGCACCTGCCCGCCGGCGTCACGGACAACCGCCCCGGCATCTGGATTTCCTACGTGGCCGTGGCCGACGTCGAACGCGACCTCCGCAACCTGGTGCACATGGGCAAGCACCGGCTGGTGGCCCTCAGCGAGTTCCCCTTCGAGGAACTGAAGATCGGCGGCGGCCCGCCCCCCATCCGCGTGGACGAAGGCTGGCTCCTGATCCACCACGGCGTGGCCGGAAAGATGGCCGCCTCCGCCTTCGAGCAGCAGCAGAACGTCAACTACACCGCCGCGGCCATGATCCTGTCCGCGGATGACCCCTCCAAGGTCATCGCCCGCAGCGACAAGCCGTTGCTGGCGCCGGAAACCGAGGACGAGATCTCCGGGATCGTGCCGAACGTGGTGTTCCCCACCGCGATCGAAAAAATCGGCGACCAGCTGTTTGTGTTCTATGGGATGGCCGACTCCAAAATCGGCGTGGCCAAACTGGACCGGGTCTGAGGGTGCAGCCTTCACCGAAGGCCACACGGCCGGTGGTGACGGCGGTGGCCGTTTCCCTGCTGGCTGTTTCGCTGCAGACAGGTGCCGTCACGGCGGCCCCTGCCGCGCCGCCGTCGTCCGCCAGTGCGCACACTGCAACGGCGGCACCCGTCCTGGAACCCGCATTGGCCGACGGCGGGAGCCTGACCAACCTGGACCACCTGGACTTCCTGCTGGACACGGTTCCGCTGGCTCCGGTGGCCGGGCACACCACCTACCAGCTGGAGCAGGACCCCGAGGCCGAAGCGCCGTGGACCTACGCCGACAAGAACGACGACGGCAGCTATGACCGCGTGGGCGGCGGGGACCTGGATCCGGCCACGGGTGACTGGACCCAAGGTGCCTACAACGCGGACGATATTGCCCGCACCGCCGTGGTGTACCTGCGGCACTGGAAGCAGACCGGGGACCTGGCGAGCAAGGAGCACGCCTTCCAGAACCTTCGTACGCTTACGTACCTGCAGACGGTGGACGGCCCGAACACCGGCAACGTCGTCCTCTGGCAGCAGGCGGACGGCAGCCTGAACCCCAGCGCCATTCCCGTGGAACTGCCGGATCCGTCCGACTCCGCGGAGTCCTACTGGTTGGCCCGCACGGTGTGGGCCCTGGGCGAAGGTTTCGCAGGGTTTGCGGAGTCCGATCCGGAGTTCGCCGCGTTCCTGCAGGACCGGCTGCACCTGTCACTGGGTGCCCTGAACCGCCAGTCCCTCGCCAAGTACGGAACGTTCGACACCGCCGACGGCGTCCAGGTCCCGGCCTGGCTCATTGCCGGCGGCGCGGATGCCTCCGCGGAGGCCGTGCTGGGCCTGGCCGCGTACGTGGAGACCGTTCCGTCCGATGCCGTGGCCACCACGGCGCTGTCCCGGCTGAGCGAGGGTGTGGCCGCGATGTCTTCCGGCTCGGCCACGCAATGGCCGTTCGGCGCGATCATGCCGTGGAACAAGTCGCAGAGCCTCTGGCATGCGTGGGGCGGCATGGCTCCGGCCGCTGTTGCCACCGCATCCACTGTTCTGGACCGGCCAGACCTGCTGACGGCAGCCGTGAAGGACACCGCGCAGTTCACGCCGCAGCTGCTCGCGGCGGGCGGTCCGGACAACGCCTGGAGCCCCGCTCCCGGCGAGGCGCAGATCGCCTACGGCGTGGACTCGCGCGTCCAAAGCCTGGTGGCGACGGCGGAAGCCGCCGATGCCCCGGGCCTCCTGGACGTGGCCGCCATCGCCGCGGGCTGGTTCTTCGGCGCCAACCCCAACGGCGCCCCCGCCTACAACCCGGCCACCGGCACGGCCATCGACGGGATAGAAACGGACGGCCGGATCAACCCCAACTCCGGCGCCGAATCCACCATCCACGCCCTGCTCACCATGCTGGCCCTCGACGCCGACCCGGACCTCCGGGCCAAAGCCTTGGGGATCAGCGTGACCGAGGGGACCAACGGACTCAGCGTGGTGGAAGCCGAGGCCGGCACCATCACAGGCAGCGGCACCGTGGTGCGGCCGCCGTCGTCCTGGACCGGCGAAGCGAATATCTCCGGCGGGGCATATGTCGACCTGAACTCCGGCGGCAGTCTTTCCATCCCGCTGCCGGCAGCGGACCAGCCCAGCAATGTCTTCCCCATCGTGAACCAGGCAATTGCGCCCTCGGGCACCACCACCTGGACCTCGGCCAAGGGCCTGCTCGGCACCACGGCCAACGGCGGGGCAGGGGCGCAGGGCATCACCGATGCCCCCGGCATCCTCATCCCGTTCACCCTGCGGCGCGCCCTCGCTGCCGGCCTGACCTCGGTCACCGCCAGCACCGACGGCCAGGCGGCACTGGACGCACTCCTGGTCCAGCCGCTGATCTCCACGGTGTCCGTCTCCGGTTCCGGCGGCGACTCCACGCTGTACGTCAGCGCGGCCAAGTCCACCACGGTGCAGCAGGTGGGCGTGCCGGAAGGGTTTGTGCTGGTCCAGCGCCAGTACGACTCCGCCGGCCAGCCCGTCAAGGGCTCCAACGGCAGCGCCGGCACCACGTCCGGACGCGTCACGGTGGCCCCGGGCGGCTTCACCCTGGTGACGCTGACCGCCGGCTGAGGTTTGGCGCTGCCGGCCGAGATTCACTTCCAACGGGCCGGCGTCACGCACGGCAGCCTTTTGGAAGGCACGACGGCGCCCTGCCGCGGATTCGCGCGGTGGGGCGCCGTCGTCGGGCGTTAAAGCCTGCCCTGCGTCACACGACGTGACGCGACGCCAGCGGCGGAAGGCGGGTCCCGCCGTCGGACTTTACACGGTGGCAATGGCCGGGACATTCAGGCGAAACCGCCCGCCGGAAACATGGGATACGGCCCCTCCGGCCTTCCTGGCCAGGCTCTGCTGAAGGAGTGCATGCATGGCTATGCCGTTGAACCAGAGCGTGGCGGATTCCGCCCTGCTGACCAGATCGCTGCCGCTGGGCCTGCTGCGGACGTTCATCCAGTCGGACCTGGCGGACGAAGGGTTCACGCCCACCCTCCTGGCCGAACTGAAGGTTCTCGCCCGTGTCCCCGGGCTGCTGGTGGCCTGCAACTACGGCGGAACACTGTGCGACGCCGAGGGAATCTCCACCGAGACCCTTCCCCTGGGGAGCGCCGCGATCGCGCTCCGCGCCCTGGCCGCCCTGCCCAACACCCATGCCGCCGTCATCTCTGGGCGCTCGCTGCGTGACCTCGCCGCAGTGTCCCGGCTGCCCGCGGAGGTGCATCTCATCGGATCGCATGGCGCGGAGTCGGACATGGCCTTCGCCCACGTCCAGGACCTCGCCACCGAAGCCACGCTCCACAAGGTAGGCACGGCGCTGACTGAGGCCGTGGGTTTCCAGGAGGGCATCTGGATCGAGCGGAAGCCGGTGGCCGTGTCGGTGCACACCCGGCCGGCCTCCCCGGCGGTGGTGCAGGTGGTGACGGAAACGGCCCGGGAGATCGCCAGGGCCCATGGGCTGTTCTTCATCGTGGACGGTTCGGTACTGGACCTCTCGGTAACGGAACCGGCCAAGGCGGACGCCCTGGAAAATCTCCGGTCCCGGCTGGGCGCGAGTGCTGCGCTGTACGCAGGTGACGCCCACAGCGACGAACTGGCCATCGCCACGCTCCGCGGCCCGGACCTGGGGTTGCGAGTTGGCCCGGGGAAGACCAGGGCGTCCCACCGGCTGCGGGACCCGGAATCCTTCGCCCGCGTCCTGGCCCTCCTGTTCGAGCTGCGGCGGGCCTGGCTTTTCGGCGAGGACGCAGTGGGGCTCGAGCGCCACACGATGATCGGCAACGGATCCTCCACCGCTTTGCTCACGCCGGATGCCAAGGTCTGCTGGATGAGCCACCCGCTCCCGGATTCAGGGTCGCTGTTCGCCCACATCCTGGGCGGCGACGCCGCCGGGCACTTCTCCGTTGAGCCGGCCAAGTCCTCGCAGGTCCTGGGCCAGCGCTACGTGGACAGCACCATGATCGTGGAGACGCGCTGGGCGGACGTGACCGTCACGGACTACCTGGAGCCGGCCCCGGATGGGATCACCAGCCTGGTCCGGGTGCTCTCTGGCACCGGCGGCGCCAAGATCGTCTTCGCACCCCGGCCGGACTACGCCAACGCGCCGTTCAGCATGGAGGCCCGCGGCGACGAACTCCATGTGGTGGGAACCTCCGATCCCATCATCCTTTTTGCCCCGGGCGTCAGCTTCACCATCACCTCGGATGGCCTCCACGCCACAGCCACCGCTTCGGTCAACCTCCAGGACGGGCCGGTGGTCCTCAACCTGCGCTGCGGCGACACCGAGCCGGCGCTGGCGGACCCCCGCGGGGAGACGGACCGGCGGGCGGGCGTGGCGCTCCACTCCCGGCGCTGGGTGCAGGAACTGGAACTGCCCTCGGTGAAGCCATCGCTGGTCCGCCGCTCAGCGCTGGTCCTCCGCGCCCTCGTGCACGAGCCCACGGGTGCCGTGCTGGCCGCGCCCACCACGTCGCTGCCCGAAGGAATCGGCGGCACACGGAACTGGGATTACCGCTACTGCTGGCTGCGGGACGGCTCCATGACGGTGAACGCGCTGGTGGACCTGGGCTCCACGGCGGAGGCGGCCGGGTTCCTCAGCTGGCTGGGCCGGATCCTTGAGCATGCGCCGGGCCCGGAATGGCTGCATCCCCTGTACTCGGTGACGGGGGCGCCGCTGTCCACGGAGGCCGTCATCGACAGCCTGCCCGGGTATGCGGGGTCCCGGCCGGTCCGGATCGGCAACGCCGCGGACCACCAGGTCCAGCTGGATGTCTTCGGACCGGTGGCTGAACTGATCCACGGCGTGAGCTTGCGGAACGGTGGCCTCGAGGATGACCACTGGGACCTTTTGGTGCAGATGGCGGCCGCCGTCCTGGCCCGGTGGCATGAGCCCGACCACGGCATCTGGGAAGCCCGGCGTCCGCCGCGGCACCACGTCTACACCAAAGTGATGTGCTGGGTGACGCTGGACCGCGCCCTCCGGACCGCCGCCCGGCACGGCAGAACGCCGGATCCGTCATGGGAACCAACGGCCCGGACCATCCGGGAGGAAGTCCTGCGCGAAGGCTGGGATGACTCGGCCGCGTCCTACACGGTGGCCTACGACAGCCCGGACCTGGATGCAGCCGTCCTCCACATCGGGCTCTCCGGCCTGCTGGATGTCACTGACCACCGGTTCCTGGACACCGTCACCGCCGTGGAAAGGGAACTGCGGGTGGGCCCCACCGTGTTCCGGTACAGGTACGACGACGGCCTGCCGGGTTTGGAGGGCGGCTTCCACATCTGCACCACCTGGCTGATTGAGGCGTACGTTGCGGTGGGCAGGATCGAGGAGGCCTGGGACCTGTTCGACCAGCTGGTGAACCTCTTCGGCCCCACGGGCCTGCTGCCCGAAGAATACGATCCCAGCACGGAGACGCACCTGGGGAACCACCCGCAGGCCTACTCGCACCTGGGGTTCATCCGCTGCGCCCGGATCCTGGACCGGCACAAGCCGGAGGCCAAAAGGACATAACCCGGCGCGAACGTACACTTGGGGCCCTGTTGGGAGGGCCCCAACTGCTCGTTCGCGCTGGTCAGTTCAGCAGCAGCGCGACGCCGATCATGGCGGGTACCGCCACCACCGTGGTGATCAGGACGGTGTCCTTGGCCACGGTGAGGCCGGTCTGGTAGCGGCTGGCGGCAACAAAAACGTTCTGCGCGGTTGGGAGAGACGCCACTACGACGGCCGCGAACAGGGCCGGGCCGTCGAGCCCTACGGCAAAGCGGGCAAAAACGTAGGCGATGGCCGGCTGGACCACCAGTTTGAAGGCACTGGCCAGGAGGGTGTCCACGCGCCGGCCGGCGGCGGCCTGCAATGGCCGGCCGCCGTTCAGGCTCATGCCGAAGGCGATCAGCATGGCCGGAATCGCGGCGCCGCCAATGAGGTGGATCGGCTCCAGGAGCAGCGGCGGAACCTCCCAACCGGTCCCCGCCACCAGCAGGCCCAGGCCCGAGCCAACGATCATCGGGTTCCGCAGGATCATAAGAATGAATCCCCAGGGCGTGGTGCGGTGTGAGCTGGTGCTGGCGTCCAGGATCATCAGGAAAATCGGCGTGAAGAACGCCAGCTGGAAGATCAGCAGTGGTGCCACGTAACTGGCGTCGCCCAGGACATACACCGCGATGGGAATACCGAGGTTCGCGGAGTTGGCCAGGGACGCGGCCATCGAGGACATCAGTGCTTCCGGCAAAGCGCGCTTGAGGACGAACTTGACGATGCTGAAGAAGATAAGGGCGGTGCAGACGGCGGACACAGCCGTGACCAGCAACGGTTCCGCGAAGACTTCCCGCAGCTGCGCCTTGCTGAGGGTCTCGAAGAGGAGTGCAGGGCTGGCCACAAAGAAGGTCAGGCCACTGAGGACCTGGCGGGCGTTGTCGCCCAGGATCCGTTGGCGGCCGACGAACCAGCCCACCATGATGATGAACCAGACAACAAAGAAGCCCTGCAGCACGCCTACCACGAAAAGCCTCCGAGGCTGCGGCGGCGGTGTCTGCCCGGACTCACGCTCCGGCTACAGGGCGGCGTTGTTCAGGGCGAAGGGCGGACGCATCAGGCCCGGCGTGTGGCACTCGGCGGGGTCGTTTCCGATCTGGACAATCTTGTTGTCCTTATCCACATGGATGACCTTCGGGGTGTAGGCATGGGCCTCTTCCGTGGTCATCTGGGCATAAGTGATCAGGATGACAATGTCGTTCTCGTGCATCAGGTGGGCTGCTGCCCCGTTAATGCCAATGACGCCGGAGCCGCGCTCGCCGGCGATGGTATAGGTCTCCAGGCGCGCACCGTTGGTCACGTCCACGATGGCCACGAGCTCGCCGGGAAGGATGTCGGCAGCATCCAGCAGGTCCAGGTCAACGGTGACCGATCCTACGTAGTGCAGGTCGGCATGCGTGACGGTGGCCCGGTGGATTTTGGACTTGAACATTGTGCGATTCATAACCCGCCCAGTCTAGCGTTGGCGCCCGGATCGCGCTGTGACGCACTGAACATGGCGGCGGAAGCTGTTTCCCCGCCTACCCGCACGTGACCGGGCGATCCGGCACCTAACCGGATGCGCCGCCGTCGTCCGTCCTTGCTACTGAGATGGCGGTGGCTGCCAGCGTCTCGCGGGCGGCGAGGATGGCCGGCCGCTGCGCGCTGGAGCGGCGCACCGAGGTGAACACGGTCCTGCGCGGGTGCCCCGGCAGATCCAGCAGCCGGGCGGTGGTGCCCCGCCCTGTCCAGACCAGGTCCGGCATCAGCCCCACGGCATTCCCGGACTCAATCAGCCTGATTTGCGCCTGCAGGTCCGCTGTTTCGAAGCGCACATCGGGCTCGAATCCTGCACTCCGGCAGGCCTGCTCCGCCCAGTGCCGGGAGGCTGCGCCGCGGGGCTCCATAACCCAGGGCAGCGCGGCAGTATCCTCCAGCGACGTGATGGGCGCCCGGCTGGAATCCGCCGGCGGAACGGCCAGCCGGATCGCGTCAGTGGTCAGCTTGATGCGGTCCAGCTCCGGGTACCGCGGGGCGGCGTGGCCCGGATATTGCTCGGCGATGACCAGGTCAAAATCGCGTGCCCAGGTCTCATGAAGGGCTGTTTCGGGTTCGCGCTGGATCATTTCGATCCGGACCTCCGGGTACTCCGCCGTCATCCGCGAGAGCGTGTCGGGCATCAGGGCCAGGGCCGCGGACTGGAACACCGCAATCCGGACCGTTCCCGTGACAGTGGTCAGCGACGCAGCCAGGTCCGCCTCCGCCTGCTCCAGGGTTTCGAGCAGCTGGGCGGTATGGGCCACCAGGACCTCGGCTTGGGGCGTCAGCTGCACGCGGCGCCCCGTTTTCCGGAGCAGCTCCACGCCCACTTCCTTTTCCAGCAGGGCCAGCTGCTGGGAGACCGACGACGGGCTGTACTGCAGTGCCTCCGCCACCTCCGCCAGCGTGCCCCGGATCTTCAGTTCGCGGAGAAGCCGCAGGCGACGGACATCGAGCATGGCCACATTCCTTGATGAATCTAATGGATATTGGTTAGAAGTAGTCACTTTATCTAACGCAATTGCGCTTGCATACTGGTGTACCTGAGTTACCCCCGTCACAGCCCCTTCCGGGGCGCCGTGACGGGGCCGCATCCCACGCAGGAGTTCCTGATGAGTCCCAAAGATATGACCCAGTCGATCATGCGGCGCAAACCGCTCGACGACATCGAAGAAGAGAACAAGCACAGCGGTCTGTTCAAGTCCCTGGGGCTGTGGCAGCTCACGGCCATCGGCGTCGGCGGCATCATCGGCGTCGGGATCTTCTCCCTCGCGGGCCTTGTGGCGGCGGGCAGTGAAGATAACCCGGGTGTGGGGCCCGCGGTGCTGATCTCCTTCCTTATTGCTGGCCTGGCGTCTGCTGCGGCAGCGCTGTCGTACGCGGAATTCGCCGGAATGATCCCCCGCGCCGGTTCGGCCTACACCTACGGCTATGTTGCGCTGGGCGAGGTGATCGGCTGGTTCATCGGCTGGGACCTGCTGCTGGAATACATAGCGATCGTGGCCGTTGTGGCCATTGGCATCTCCGGTTACCTTGAGGCGTTCCTATCCGGTGTCGGCGTCCATCTGCCTGTCTGGATGACCTCGACGGCAGATGAGGGCAAGGGCGGCATCGTCAACATTCCCGCCATCCTGGTCTGCCTTCTGGTGACCTGGATCCTGTCCCGCGGAACCAAGGCATTCGGGCGGTTTGAACTCGTGGCCGTCGCCATCAAGGTTGTCCTGATTCTCTTCATCATCGGGCTCGGCGTCTTCTACATCGACACCAACAACTACAACCCGTTTATGCCCAGCGGGTTCGGCCCGGTCCTGGCGGGATCGGCAACAGTGTTCTTCGCCGTGTTCGGCTACGACGCCATGAGCACCGCGGCCGAAGAGGCCCAGGACGGCAAGAAACACATGCCCAAGGCCATTGTCCTGTCCCTGATCATCGCCATGCTGCTGTATGTCGCAGCCACTCTCGTCCTGACCGGCATGCAGAACTACAAGGACATCGACCCCAAGGCCGGATTCGCCTCTGCCTTCACCGGTGTGGGCCTGCCCGTCATTGCCACCATCATTTCGGTGTTCGCCGTCCTCTCCATCCTGACCGTGATGCTGACCTTCCTCCTGGGCGTCACCCGTGTCTGGTTCTCCATGAGCCGCGACGGACTGCTGCCCGGCTGGTTTGCCAAGACCGACCGCCACGGCACGCCGCAGCGTGTGACCTGGATTGCCGGCGTCGCCTCTGCGCTGCTGGCCGGAGTGTTCCCCATCAAGGCCGTCGCCGACCTGACCAACATCGGCATCCTGGCCGCGTTCGTCGTCGTCTGTTTCTCGGTGATCGTCTTCCGCTACAAAAAGCCGGACGCCCCGCGCACCTTCCGCCTGCCCTTGATGCCGGTCATCCCCGCCTTCGGTGTGCTGGCCTCGGCTTTCCTGATGTTCCAGCTGCACTGGGAGACCTGGGCGCGGTTCGGCGTCTGGCTGGTCATCGGCCTGGCCATTTACTTCTTCTATGGCAAGAAGAACTCCCTGATGAACCCGGACAGCCCGCGCCACGAGGAGATTGTGGAGATGCACCGCCCCATCGGCTGACCCCCCATGTTTGCCCTATCACTTCTGGTCCCCATTCCTGCGGTTTAGGGACCAAAAGTGATAGGGCAACGTGTGTTTAAGGGCAAATTAAAGCATTGGTTTTTCTAACGTGTATTGCTTAGAAAACATCGCTTTATCTTATGTGATTGCAAGCTCATACTGATGAATGAGACCCCTTCCAGACCAAGGAAAGAACGAGCAAATCATGACCCACACTGCAACGGAAGCCGCCGGACAGACAGACGTCCCGCAGGCCCGTGCCCTCGCGGCGGACACCATTACCCTGGTGCGCCGCTGGCTGACCGAGGCTTCGAAAGTTCCCGTTGATGCCTCGGCCGAACAGCTCGCCGGTGTGCTGAAGGACCCGAACGGCCTGGACTTCACCGTTGGCTTCGTGGACGGCGTGGTCCGCCCCGAAGACCTCCACGTCGCTGCCCGCAACCTCGCCGCCCTGGCGCCCAAGGTCCCGGCGTTCCTGCCCTGGTACATGCGCAGCGCCGTCCGCCTCGGCGGCACCATGGCCCCGGTCCTGCCGCAGGTGGTCATCCCGATCGCCCGCCGCGTGCTCCGCGAAATGGTGGGCCACCTGATCGTCGACGCCACCGACGCCAAGCTGGGCCCGGCCATCGCCAAGATCCGCAAGGACGGCATCAAGCTCAACGTGAACCTCCTCGGCGAGGCCGTCCTGGGCGAGCACGAGGCTTCCCGACGGCTCGCGGGAACCCACACACTCCTGGCCCGCCCGGACGTGGACTACGTCTCCATCAAGGTTTCCTCCACCGTGGCCCCGCACTCCGCGTGGGCGTTCGACGAGGCCGTGGAGCACGTCGTCGAGAAGCTCACGCCGCTGTTCACCAAAGCTGCCTCCTTCGCGGGCGCTGCGTCAGGCGCGGGCGCCGGGAAGAACGCCAAGTTCATCAACCTGGACATGGAGGAATACAAGGACCTGGACATGACCATCGCGGTCTTCACCCGGATCCTGGACAAGCCCGAGTTCAAGAACCTCGAGGCCGGCATTGTGCTGCAGGCCTACCTCCCGGATGCACTCGCCGCCATGATCCGCCTGCAGGACTGGGCTGCCGAGCGCCGCGCCAACGGCGGCGCCGCCATCAAGGTCCGCGTGGTCAAGGGCGCCAACCTGCCCATGGAACACGTGGAGTCCTCGCTGCACGACTGGCCGCTGGCCACCTGGCACACCAAGCAGGACTCGGACACCAACTACAAGCGCGTCATCAACTACTCGCTGCACCCGGACCGGATCAACAACGTCCGGATCGGCGTGGCCGGCCACAACCTCTTCGACATCGCCTTCGCCTGGTTGCTCGCGAAGCAGCGCGGCGTGGAGTCCGGCATCGAATTCGAGATGCTGCTGGGCATGGCGCAAGGCCAGGCTGAAGCGGTCAAGAAGGACGTCGGTTCGCTGCTGCTGTACACGCCTGTGGTGCACCCGGCCGAGTTCGATGTCGCCATCGCCTACCTGATCCGACGTCTCGAAGAGGGCGCCAGCCAGGACAACTTCATGTCCGCCGTGTTTGAGCTCAGTGAAAACGAAGTGCTGTTCGAGCGCGAGAAACAGCGCTTCCTCGCCTCCCTGGACACGCTCGACGACGAGGTCCCCCCGGCCAACCGGCAGCAGAACCGCAGCCTCCCGCCGCAGCCCCTGCCGCGTGACACGTTCGCGAACACCCCGGACACCGACCCGTCGCTGCCCGCCAACCGCACCTGGGGGCGGGCCATCCTGGACCGCGTCCCGTCCTCCACGCTGGGCAACGCCGCCGTCGACGCCGCCACCATCAGTGACGCGGATACCCTCAACACCGTCATCGCCACCGCCGTCGAGAAGGGCAAGGCCTGGGGCGCCCTGTCCGGCGACGAGCGCGCCGAGATCCTGCACCGCGCCGGCGATGTCCTCGAAGCCCGCCGCGCGGACCTCCTGGAGGTCATGGCCAGCGAAACCGGAAAGACCATCGACCAAGGCGATCCCGAGGTCAGCGAAGCCGTGGACTTCGCGCACTACTACGCCGAGTCCGCCCGCAAGCTGGAAAAGGTCGACGGCGCCACGTTCGTCCCGGCCAAACTCACCGTGGTGACCCCGCCGTGGAACTTCCCGGTGGCCATCCCGGCAGGGTCCACCCTCGCGGCACTCGCCGCCGGCTCCGCCGTCGTGATCAAACCCGCGAAGCAGGCCCGCCGCAGCGGTGCCGTGATGATCGAAGCCCTTTGGGAAGCCGGCGTCCCGAAGGACGTGCTGACCATGGTCCAGCTCGGCGAGCGTGAACTCGGCCAGCAACTGATCTCCCACCCGTCGGTGGACCGCGTGATCCTGACCGGCGGCTACGAGACCGCGGAACTCTTCCGCTCCTTCCGCAAGGACCTGCCGCTGCTGGCCGAAACCAGCGGCAAGAACGCCATCATCGTTACCCCCAGCGCTGACCTGGACCTGGCGGCCAAGGACGTGGCGTACTCGGCGTTCGGCCATGCCGGCCAGAAGTGCTCGGCAGCATCACTGGTGATCCTGGTGGGCTCCGTTGCCAAGTCCAGGCGCTTCCACAACCAGCTCGTCGACGCCGTCACGTCCCTGAAAGTGGGCTACCCGGAGGACCCCACCAGCCAGATGGGCCCCATCATCGAGCCCGCCAACGGCAAGCTCCTGAACGCCCTCACCACCCTGGGCGAAGGCGAAACCTGGGCCGTGGAACCGAAGAAGCTCGACGAAACCGGCCGCCTGTGGAGCCCCGGCGTGCGCTACGGCGTCCGCCGCGGATCATACTTCCACCTCACCGAATTCTTCGGACCGGTCCTCGGCGTCATGACCGCTGACACGCTCGAAGAGGCCATCGCCATCCAGAACCAGGTCGAGTACGGCCTCACCGCCGGCCTGCACTCCCTGAACCCGGACGAGCTCGGCACCTGGCTGGACTCCATCCAGGCCGGGAACCTCTATGTGAACCGCGGCATCACCGGCGCCATCGTGCAGCGCCAGCCCTTCGGCGGCTGGAAGAAATCCGCCGTCGGCGCCGGAACCAAAGCCGGCGGACCCAACTACCTCGCCGGCCTCGGCGACTGGGTCAGCGCGGACGCCTCAGCCACGCGAGCCGTCACCAACGCGGGTGTCAGCCGCATCCTGAACGCCGCCGCAGGCGAACTGCAGCCGGCTGAGATTGAGTCGCTGCAGCGCTCCCTCGGGTCCGATGCCCTGGCCTGGGCCGACGAGTTCGGCACCGCCAAGGACGTTTCTGGCCTGAGTGCGGAACGGAACATTTTCCGCTACCGTGCGCTGCCGGTCACCGTGCGGCTCTCCGAAGGTGCCCCGCTGGCCCACCTCGTGCGGACCGTGGCGGCCGGTATCCTGGCCGGCTCGGCATTGACGGTGTCCACCGCCGTCGAACTTCCCGCCCAGCTGCGCGCCGTGCTCACTGGGCTGGACATCACGGTCACTGTGGAGTCCGACGCCGGCTGGCTGGCTTCGGCGGCACGCCTCGCCGCGGCACGCCTCGCCGCGGCGGGCAAACTGTCCGGCGCGCGAATCCGCCTGATCGGCGGCGACGCCACCGCCCTCGCGGAGGCCACGGACGGGCGCCCTGACCTGGCGATCTACGCCCACGCGGTCACCGAAGCCGGACGGGTAGAGCTGCTGCCGTTCCTGCACGAGCAGGCCATCAGCATCACGGCCCACCGCTTCGGCACCCCGAACCACCTCTCCGATGAGCTGATCTAGGGCGGGCCGGAGCCCAACAAAACGAAAGGCCCGGTGGCCGCCATCGTGCTTGGATTCTGGGGATCGTTGCAACACCTGTTGGTTAGGTGGTTAGTAGTAAATCACGTAGACGCTCGGCTGGAGTA
>NZ_PJIW01000032.1:0-32827 GCF_002929755.1 Arthrobacter sp. 4R501
TATTTTCCCAGCTCAGAAGCACCTTTCGTCGCTTTAACACACCCGGCGGGCGCCACCCTCATGAAAACCCCGGGCTAGGGCAGCAGCCGCTCACCGGTGAGCGCGATCACCACCACCGCTGCCGTGGCCACTGCCAGGGCGGCCAGCGCAACGTAGGAAACCGCCTGAAATCGGCGACGGCGGAGCTCGCTCCGTGTGTCGCGCGCGTACTGTGGACCCCCATACTTACCCATGCCCCAAGGCTATGAACACTGGCTCAAGGTTTGCTCAAGTCACGCCGAATGTGACCTCCGTAGCCGCCGGAGGCGCGATGCGGTTGACTGTCCAGATGGAATCCCACGGGTTTGCCGTTCTCACCAAAAAGGACGAAACGCCCGACGCCGGGACGGTCGCCGATGTGCGTCCCGCCGGTCCTGCGGACATTGAGGCGATCGCCGCGGTCGAGCACGCCAGCGGCCGCGGAACGCCATCGCCACGGATAACGCAGCGGCGGTAGAATCCGGTCATGACCCAGGCTGCAGGGCACCCCACCATGTCGTTCGGCGACGCAATCCTCGCGGGCTTCCGGCAGTATGCCGAGTTTGGGGGCCGGGCCGGCGTGGCCGAGTTCTGGTGGTTCATCCTCTTCGTGACACTGGTAACCAGCGGGCTCGGGGCGCTGAACGTGGCGACCCCCAACGGCGTGATCGGTGTCGGCTCCAGCCTTGCCTCGCTCTGGGTGATCGGCACGATGATCCCAACGCTCGCCGTCGGCATCCGCCGCCTCCGTGATGCCGGCCGCCGGTGGACGGAGCTCTTCTGGCTGCTCATCCCGATCGCTGGCCTGATCGTGATGGCCATTCGTATGTCGGAGCCGTCCAAGCCGTAGCGCGGCGGAATCCCTCAGGCGTTCAGAACAACAACGGGCTCGTAGTGCTCCACCGTCGGAAACGGTGAGTAGAAATGATGCAGGAGCGCGCGCCATTCCTGATATTCAGCAGATCCCCGGAAACCCTCGGTATGGTCCTCCAGCCGCGCCCATTCCACCAGCAGCAGGTACGTGGCCGGGTTCTCGATGCAGCGGGACAGCGTGAGGCCCTGGAATCCGGGCATGGAGCCAATGATCGACTTCGCCTCGCCAAAAGCAGTCTCGAAGTCGTCCTCCATGCCGGGCCGGACGGAGAGCAGTGCATGTTCGGTGATCACCCAACCATCATGCCTGAGGTCTCGCTGGCAGGGGCTCCGTGAGGCACGGTCCGTGGGAGGTGCCGTGGGACTTCGCGGGAGGCATGCTAGGTTCAAAGTGGCACGTCCTGTTGGAGGTGGGGTATTCCTGCGACGTCTGGCAACCTCCACCGTGTCGGGCGGGCGAATGTGGCTGCTGTGGCCGCAGTTTTTAACCGGCTCCACAGCCCAAAGGGCGTCCTGGTCTTCAGCGGGCACTACGTCCACTGCGGTCTGCCGATGGAAAAGATCGGCTCGGAGGTGCGGCGGCTCAGCGTCCCGGGTCTTTCGGCCGGGCCGCCGGAGGACGCGGTCGGCGTGTACCCGACGACTCAGGTCCTGCGTTGTTCCTGCGGCTTCCAGATGGACGTGCCTGAGCAGGGCTGAACGACGACGGCGGGATTGTCAGTGGTCCCGGTTGCTACTTGGTGGCGTTGGGGTGATGCGTGTGCACATCAACTAAGCAGACGGTTTGCCCGTCGACGTAGAACCAAAGCCGTGCACCGCCGGGAAGTTCGTGCTGCCAGCGGCCGAAGGTGCCGCCCTTATGTGTAATGGTAGACAGCTCGCCTTTGAGCTGATGGTTCTTCGCCGACTCTTCCAGCGGTGTCTTGGTCAGGAAGTCCCAAGCGTCGACGACGGAATTCCGCGTGGTGGCGAGAAGATCCTTCCACCCCTTTTCGGCCTGACTAGTGCCGAACTGAATTTCGAACTCTGCCTTCTTGAGGGGCCGTGGAACGCCGGATCTCTTGGCGCTCATGCAGTGCGCGGGTCGGCAACAGCCGTGGGCTCGATCCAGTCCAGCTGGTCATCGGGGGTGTAACCGGCGCTAATGGCCTCCGCGGTGGATCGCCAGGCCCGGAGTGCAACCAATGCCTTGTCGAACCTGCCGACGGAGGCACATGCGCGGGTGATGGCGACAATTTCGCGTGCGAAGGCCGCCTCGTCTGCCTCGCTGAGGAATGCAATCCAGGGGAAGGGGCCGCGGAGCCGCTCCACAAACGGGACCTGCGGATCTCCCAAAGAAGCAGTCACGAGGTGAGCCGCCAGCTCTGCCCCTTCGTGTTCCCGGTCGAACTCGGTGGATGTCAGAAGAACAAGGGGTTCCCCATCACGGCGGGTGATCCTAACGGGCCCTTCCTCGGCCGCCTTGAAGACGTTCGCCGGATTGCGGGACAGTTCGGAGGACTGGGCGGTGCGTGAAATGGTGGGGGTGGACATACCTTCATTATTCAGAACGTGTTCTGAATAAGCAATGGCATCCGGCTACCGCGGCCCACTGCGCATTAGCGAGTCAACCGCTTCTCCTGCAATCAGGACCGTTCCGCGTTTCCAAAACCTAGTGCAGCGGCCGGGTCTCCTGCAGCCGCTTGATGAACCAGCGTGACTGCTCCGGGCCGTAGGGCAGCACGGGGATGGCCTTGGTGGCGTCGGTGGGGGTTTCGCGGATGGACTGCTGGGCCTGGCGGACGGCAGTGGTCATGGTGTTGGCCATGGTCTTGACGAACTGGTCGCTGCACGGCTGGCCGTGGCCGGGGATCAGGAACTCGTAGCGGTGGCGCAGGGCCGAGATGTGGCGCAGGGAGTCGGCCCATTCCTCCGGGTAGGAGTCCTCGAAGGACGGGTGCGCGCCCTGCTCAACGAGGTCGCCCACAAAGAGGGTGGTGGTGGTGCCCACCAGGAGGTCGCCGTCGGTGTGGCCTCGGCCCAGGTAGAAGAGCGTCACGGTGATCCCGCCCAGGTCCACCAGCACGGGCTGGTCCTTGACGATGGCGTTGGGCACCACCAGTTCCACGTTCTCACCCTCGCCCGTGGACATCTCCGGTTCCAGCGTTCCCACAAACCGGCGCTGCAGGTCCCCGTGGTCGTCGATCTCCTGCGCGCAGTTTTCGTGTGCCCAGAACTCGGTGGCGCCGTCGGATGCGAAGACGGCGTTGCCGAAGAAGTGATCGTAGTGCGCGTGCGTGTTGACCACCACCAGGGGCAAAGAGGTCTTCTCCCGCACCGCGTCCAGGATCTCGCGCCCCTGCCGCGGCCCGCAGCCGGTATCCACCACCATGGCCCGCTCGGAGCCCACAATCAGGCCGGTGTTCAGCAGTGATCCTTCGGTGACCAGCACGTAGTTGTCCGCGCCGACGTCGAGCCATTCTGACATTGTTTCTCCGTACCTCCGGAATGCGACTGCGTTCTTCTTGGCCCCGATTCTACCCGCGGGCCCTTGGAGTTTCCGGGATGCGGGACGCGGTCCGGGCCGCATGTGGAGATCCACATTCCTGGCCGGGATTTCGCCTTAAATCCATCGAACTGCGTAACATCTCGCTATGCAGACAAAACAACACGCGTGCTTCTGTGATCACTGCGGCAGGATCACGAACCACGTGACCCACTATGTAAAGGCCGACGGCGGTGGCCAGCTGATCGCGACGGTGCGGTGCGCTGAGCATGCAGAGGAAGCCGTCTGACGCCGAGGTGCACACTCCCGTTCACCGGCACTGATCCCGGTCATCCGTCCTTGAAGTGGTTCCACTCTCGTTCATCCCTGGCCGCGGTGGTCGCTGCCTCGCATCCGTGCGGCCACGATGATGCCGGAGAGCGCAGTCAGGCCGGCGACGACGGCGACGGCTGCCGGGATGCCGTAGGCGTCGGCGATGATGCCGGAGAGCAGGGCGCCGACGGCGAACCCGCCGTCGCGCCACAGCCGGTAGATGCCGACTGACCTGGCCCGCCATTCGGGGTGGGCGACATCGCCGATCGCTGCAAGCAATGTGGGGTAGACCATGGCGGTGCCGGCACCGAGCAGGACGACGGCGGCAAGCCACGTTCCGAAGTCATTTCCGAGGGCGACCATACCGTGCGCCAGGGCTTGGACGAGCATGCCTCCGGCGATCAGCGGTTTGCGCCCGATCCGGTCCGAGAGGGCACCGGTGATCAGTTGACCGGCGCCCCAGACGGCCGGGTAGACGGCGGCGAGGATGCCGATGCGTTCGATGCTGAGCCCTGCGGCGGCGAACAGGACAGGGAACAGGCCCCAGGCGAGGCCGTCGTTGAGGTTGTTCACCATCCCGGCCTGGCTGACCGAGGACAGGGACTTGTCCCGGAAACTGGTCAGAGTGAACACCTCACGGTTGCTCAGCCCGGCATGGCTGCCGGCGTGGACCGGGACGTGCGCTGCGGCTTCGGCTTTGGCGTGGTGGTGTGTTTCGCCGATGGTCAGCACGGACATGCCGAGGCCGACGGCGATGAAGGCAGCGCCGAGCAGGAAGGGCCCGGGGCGCAGTCCGTAGGAGGAAGCGATGTAGCCGGTGGCCAGTGCGGTGCCTGCGACGCCGAGGTAGCCGGCTGCTTCGTTCAGCCCCATTGCCAGGCCGCGGCGTTCGGGACCGACGAGGTCCATTTTCATCATCACGGTGGTGGACCAGGTCAGGCCCTGGCTGATGCCCAGAACCACGTTGGCTGCCACGATCCAGCCCCAGGAAGGCCCGAAGATCAGCAGGAGGGGCACGGGGAGGGCGATGAGCCAGCCGGCGACCAGGACGGGTTTGCGGCCGTACCGGTCCGAGAGGGTACCGGCGAAGTAGTTGGTGGCGGCTTTGGCCAGCCCGAACGCCAGGATGTAGGTCAGGGCGGAGGTGTACTCATCGAGGTGGAAGACCTGTCCGGCGAGCAGCGGCAGCACGGTGCGTTCCTGGCCGAGGGTACCGCCGACCAGGGCGTTGACGGCGACGAGGAGCATGAACTGGGCCAGGTTCTGCCGCAGTCCCAGCGTGATGACCTCGGTTGTCCGAGGCTGCTGGCGGGAGGGGGTGTTGCCTAAGGCCATTGGCGGATCCTGTCAGTGTTAGGCGTGCCGGTCAGCGGGCTTGGACGGTGGCCATCATGCCTTGGTCTTCGTGGTCCAGAATGTGGCAGTGGATCACGGTGCGGCCGGCGAAATCGTCGAAGGCCACCCGGACTTTCACTTGGCTGCGGGCGCGGACGTTGACCACGTCCTGCCATTTGGGCCTGGTCACGTCGCGGTCGCCGTCCTGGACGATCTGCATGGGCCACACATGCAGGTGGATGGGGTGGTCCATGGGGCTGGAGTTGGTCAGGGTCCACTCCTCCACGGTCCCGGCTGCGGCCGTCTCGTCGAGCCGTTCGGGGTCGAACTCCCGTCCGTTGATGGTGAAGGCCATCATGGTGCCCTGTCCGCTGCCCGTTCCCGCGCCCATGTTTCCATTCATGCCCATGGCGAAGTTCAGGGTGCGGGCGGCGGTGACCGGTTCGTTCCGTAGATCGCGCAGGGGCCGGCCCTCGGGCACGGGCCCTGGGTCAGTGCCCGCGCTTCCCGAGACGGCCAGGGTGAGCAGTTCGACCGGGCCGCCACCGGATTCGTTGTCGCCCCTCATGGCCCCGCCCATCATGGCGTTCATGCTGCCGCGGTCCAGGGCGGCAGCCGTGAGGGCGGCCGACCCGTCGCGGGTTTCCACGAGCAGCTCTACGCGGTTGCCGGGGGCGAGAACCACTTCGGTGACGTCTTCTGGGATCGGCAGGCGCCCGAGGTCCCTGCTGAGCAGCCGGACCTGCTGTCCGTCAAGTGCCAGGCGCAGGTACCGGGAGGGGCAGGCGTTGATGATCCGCCACCGCTCCCGTTCTCCGGGCGCGGCGCGCAGTTGCGGGCGGAGTTGCCCGTTGACCAGGACGATCTCTCCCTCACGTCCCATCATCTGCTGCATCTGGTCCACCTCGGCGAGATTGCCGGCAGCGTCGAGGGACAGGTCGGAGACCACCAGCACCCGCTCCCGGGTGACCGGGACCGGGTCGGGGTCCTCCACCACGATGGCCCCGTAGAGGCCGGCGGCGACCTGGTCGGCGGCGTGCCCGTGGCGGTGCGGGTGGTACCAGTAGGTACCAGGCGGGTGGTCCTCGGGCAGGGTGAACTCGTAGCCGAAGGACCCGCCCGGGTCAATGCTGACGAACGGGTTGTCGCTGTTGCCCTGTGGGGAGACGTGCAGTCCGTGCACGTGCAGGTTCGTGGGAGCCTGCAGCCCGTTGCGCAGTGTGACCCGGATCGTGTCGCCCGCGCGGACCCGCAGGGTCGGACCGGGCAGTGAGCCGTTGAACGCCTGGACGGAGGCATCCCGCCCGCCGACCCGGACCCGTGCCGGCGCGGCGGTCAGGTCCAGCTCCAGCACCCGGTCGCGGCTGGCCAGCACCTGGGGTTCGGTCAGGTCCTCACCCCCGGTGTATCCGGGTCCGTTGCCGGTGGTCAGCCACAGCCCGGCGCCGCCGGCAGCCGTAGCGCCGGCCCCGACCGCACCCAGTGCCAGCAGCTGCCGGCGTGTCAGCGGCCTCACCGGCCGTCCTCCTCCAGAATCCGTCGCCGTTCCTGGTATTCCTCGGTGCTGATCTCCCCGCGGGCGTAACGCTCCTCAAGGATCTCCTTGGCCCGGGCAGGGCCCGCACCCGTGCGCGGTGGACCCTGCCCATCGGTGGGCGCGTTACCGCCGGCGTTGCGGGTGAACGCTTTGACCAGCACCACGGCGAGCGTGACCCCGCCTGCGATCAGCAGAAGCCAGAAGATCCACGCAAGCCCCATCCCGCCCATATCAAAGCCGTTCATCATGAAGGGTTCCTTGTCTCTTTCGTACACGGCCAGGCCGTTCCTGACCGCAGGTTATCCGGGACGCGCTGATGCCGGTGGTTCTAGGCCCTGGCTGACTGACGGGAGTTCTGCCAGGCGTCCCAGGCGGCGTAGCTGCCGTCGAGCTCGACGACGTCGTACCCGGCGCGGCGCAGGGCGCTGGCCGCGACGGAGTTCCGCACACCGCTCTGGCAGTAACTCACGATGGTTCCTTCGGCCGGAAGTTCGTCCAGGTGCCACATGGCGCGGCCGCCGCTGAGCTGGTACGAGCCCGGGATGTGCCCGGCGGTGTGCTCGGTGCGGTTGCGGACATCCAGCACCATGGCGGCGTCGAAGTCGTCGAGTTCCTCGGGCTTGATCAGCTGGGGGGTGGTCGTGGGCAGCCCGTCGATGCTGGTGAGGTAGCCGGCGACGTTGTCGATGCCGACGCGGACCAGGTGGTCCCACATGTCCTGCGCGGCTTCCTGGTCGGATGCCAGGAGGACCAGCGGGTTCTTGTCCGTTTCCGGGTTGACCACCCAGGCGCCGTAGCTGGCCACTGACTTGCCGGCCGGCACGTTCAGTGAGCGAGTGACAGTGCCTTCGTGGACTTCGGTGTTGGGGCGAGTGTCGATGAACGTGACGGTGTCCTCGGCGAGGTCCTTCGCGACGTCGGCCGGGTCCAGTTCCGGCAGCGGCGTGCGCTCACCCATGACGGCAGGTCCTTCGCGGTTTTCCCGCTTCATCCGGCCGAAGTAGGCGTGGGCGTCGGGCTGGCCGTCGAGGAGTTCGTTAATGAAGCCCTGCTCGTCGTTAGCGGCCAGGTACGGGCCCCACCATGCGTAGAGCCGCTCGTAGCCGACGGTGGAGGAGGGGATGGCGCCGAGGGCCTTGCCGCAGGCGCTGCCGGCACCGTGGGCGGGGTGGACCTGGACGTAGTCCGGCAGGGTCAGGAACTTGTCCCGCAGGCTGGCGAAGAGCTGCTTGGCGCCTTCGAAGCGGGTGTCGATGCCGCCGGCTGCCTCGTCCAGCAGGTCCGGACGGCCCAGGTCACCGGAGAAGACGAAGTCGCCGGAGAGCAGGTAGCCGGGCTGGTCGCTGAACGCGCCGTCGGTCACCAGGAACGACAGGTGTTCGGGGGTGTGCCCGGGGGTGTGGAGGGCCTGGATGCTGATGTTGCCGATGGTGATGGTGTCGCCGTCGTAGAGGCGTTCGCCGTCGAATTCGTATTGCCAGTCCGGACCGCCTTCGCCGGAGACGTAGATTTTCGCGCCCGTGGCGGCCGCGAGTTCCCGGGTGCCGGAGAGGTAGTCGGCGTGGATGTGGGTTTCGGTGACGGCCACGATCTTCATGCCGTTCTTCTTGGCCAGATCCTGGTAGACCGCGATGTCCCGGCGGCCGTCAACCACCACTGCGGTTCCGTTGGCCTGGCAGCCGATCAGGTAGCTGGCCTGGGCGAGGTCTTCGTCGTAAATGCGCTCGATAAGCATTGGTGCTCTCCTTCATGAGGGGAAGTTTCGTGTCTGTTCCTGCATCAATTCTAATACCCCTGGGGGTATCCCGCAATGCTGGGTGTGCCAGCTGTCTTTCGTTGGGATGTTAGGGGTGGTGCTGCGCTGAGTCGGCGCGGAGCTTGTCCATGTCCAGGTTCTTTACGCCCAGAATGACTTCTTCGAGTCCGGTGGCGTTGAGCGCTCCGGGCTGGGAGAAGACCAGGGTTTTGTCCTTGAAAGCCATCAGGGTAGGGATGGAGGTGATGCTGGCCGCGGCGGCGAGGGCCTGTTCGGCTTCGGTGTCGACCTTGGCGAAGGTGATGTCCGCGTGCCGTTCGGCGGCGGCACCGTAAGTGGGTGCGAACATGCGGCAGGGGCCACACCAGGCTGCCCAGAAATCAACGAAGACGATCTCGTTGTTCTCCAGGGTTTCGGCGAAGTTCTGTTCAGTGATGTCGATGGTTGCCATGACCTTTTCATGTCCTTCCGGTGTCCTCTAAAGCGGGTATATGGTCCTGACCGGCGGTCAGGTGGTGGGGAGGCCTGCGCGGGTCCAGGCGGTCATGCCGCCGGCCATGGTGTCGGCGGTGAAGCCGGCACCGTTGAGTGCGTCTGCGACGGCGGCGGACCGGTTGCCGCTGCGGCAGACGGCAATGACGGGGACCGTGGGGTCCAGCTCGGACAGTCGTGCCTGCAGCTGCCCCATGGGGATGTGCAGTGCTCCCGGGATCATGCCGTCGGCGACTTCAAAGTCCTCGCGGACATCGAGGATCCGGTCAGTGGATCGGCGCTGGTCGGCTTCGTTGATGGTGATTTCAGTCATCGGTTGTTCCTTCGGATAGTGGGGCTGTTGTCCTTAGCGGACGGGTTCCCCGGCCTGGCGCCAGGCGCCCATGCCGCCGCGCAGGGAATATGCCTCATAGCCCTTTTCAGCAAGCAGGCGGGCGGCGGAAGCGGATCGGATCCCGGACTGGCACACGGCGATCACGGGCCGGGTCTTCTGGATTCCGGTGGTGCTGGTCTGCAGCCGGTCCAGCGGGACATGCTTGGCCTGCGGGGCCCGTCCGGAGCGCCATTCCTGCACGGTACGAACGTCGATCAGGGCGGCACCGGAGGCCAGGAGCTCCTTGGCCTCAGCGACGGATACCGTCTTGTACGGCTTGGTGAATGCCTTCTTCAGGGAGCTGATGAGGCCCATGGTGTTCTCCTTGCTTGGGGTGATGGTGGGGTTCAGGCGGGGGAGGGAACGTTTCGACTCCGGCCGCTACGGTTGCGCAGGGGGCAGGAGCTGATGAAGAACCAGCAGACGCCGGCGGTCGCTGCCGTCAGGGCTGCGACGCCGGCGGTGATGAACCACCTCAGGTCGGCCGGGGCCTGCTGGACAAGGACGAAAGTTCCCATCGCCAGGACAAACCAGCCGAAGGCCTTCCGCAGCGCAGCTTCCGGGATACGTCCGGCCAGCTTGGAGCCGGCAAGGGTACCGACGATGGCAGCAGCAGTCACGCCGAGGGTAATGCCCCAGTCCAGCTGCACGGTGGTGAGGTATCCGGCGAGCCCCGCGAAGGACTTCATGGCGATGACTACCAGCGACGTGCCGACGGCAACTGACATCGGCAGGCCGCCCAGGAGTGCCAGGGCCGGGACCACAAGGAACCCGCCGCCCGCGCCGACCAGGCCGGTCACGAGCCCGACGACGGCCCCGTCCAGCAGCACCCTGCCCAGGGGTAGTTCATGCTTGACCGGCGTGGCGCCGTCGTCGGACTTTTTCTTCCGGCCGCGAAGCATGGCCACGGACGTGAGCACCATCATGACCGCAAAGGCGATGAGCAGGACCTGGCCCGGTATATGTCCGCCCAGGAGGCCGCCGACGAACGCGCCCGCCATCCCGGCTGCGCCGAAGATCAGGCCCGTCCGCCACATCACCCTGCCCCCGCGGGCGTGGCTGAGCACGCTGACAGCGGAGGTGACGCCGACGACGAAGAGCGAAGCGGCGATGGCTTCCTTGGCA
Source organism: Arthrobacter sp. 4R501 (assembly GCF_002929755.1). NCBI lineage: Bacteria > Bacillati > Actinomycetota > Actinomycetes > Micrococcales > Micrococcaceae > Arthrobacter > Arthrobacter sp. 4R501. The sequence goes on from NZ_PJIW01000032.1 coordinate 10,307, forward strand.
TCGAACCCGGCCACGTAGACCAGGATCGGGACGGTCAGGATCGATCCGCCGCCGCCCAGGACGCCGAGCGAGAGCCCGATCACTACAGACAGGGCAAGGACCAGGATCAGGGTGGCGGTCATGAGGCCTTGACCTCCTCCTGGGCGTCGGCGGCCTGGGCGTCAGCGACAGGAAGGGTCAGGATGGCGCTTTCGCGGGTGGGTTCCTTGGCGGCCCTGTTCCATGGCATCGCCGAGATGGCCTGGCCCATGGCACAGGTGTTGGTGGCCGCGGAAAAGGTCAGCCCTGCGCCGATGACGCCGGCCAGCGTCCGGATCCTCGGCGAAACGAACTTACCGCCTGCCAGGCCCAGAACCACCAGGGACCCGGCGGCGAGGCGGACCTGCCGCTCCAGGTCCCAACGGTCCTTGCCCTTGACCACGTCGCCACCACTCGCTGCGAAGCCGGGGACGCCACCGGTCAGGACGTAGGCCGTATCGATGCCGGAACCGGCGAGGCGCTGACGCGCCTGCTCGGCGCGGGCTCCGGACTGACAGACGAGGACGACCCGACTGCCCAGGCGGGCGGCCAGTTCGTCTGTGTGTTCGGACAGCAACGGCAGCGGGACGTTATAGGAGCCCCGGATGTGCATCGACTCGAATTCCGCTGCAGAACGCACGTCGATAACAACGAGGCCCTGGTGTTCGGCGACCCAGCTGCGCAAGGTCTCCGGCGCCAGGGCGGTAATGGCGGTGGATGGGGAAAAGGAAGTCATGGGGGCCTCTCGAAAGGGGTCGTTGGTGGATACCCCATCGAGTATTACAGATACCCCATGGGGTATGCAAGACACCCCAGGGGGTATATAGTTGATCGCAAGACGCCCACGCCTTTGGAGACTCCATGCAACTCGATTCGACTGAACTGACCCCGGTGGTCAACCGCCTCAAGCGCGCCCAGGGCCAGCTCGCAGCTGTCACGCGCATGCTGGAGGAAGGCCGTGACTGCAAGGAGATCGTCACGCAGCTGGCTGCCGTCTCGAAAGCCCTGGACAAGGCCGGCTTCGCCATCATCGCCAGCGGCCTGGAGCAGTGCATCGTCCGCGAAGACACCACCATGGACAAAAAAGAACTCGAAAAGCTCTTCCTCTCCCTCGCCTGAAAAGCAGGGACCCCAGACCCCGTGCCGGGGCAGTTTCCCCCAAGCTGCCCCGGCACGGCCCCCAACCTGAACCGGCCGTATCTGTAACGACATATGAGGAGCAGGCTCATGAGCTATACCCACACTGTTACCGTCCCGCTGTCCTGGGAGGACGCTGTCCAGCGCACCCGCGAGGCGCTCGGTGAACAAGGCTTTGGCATACTGACGGAAATCGACGTCCGCTCCACGTTTGAAGCCAAACTCGGCACCGAGGCCGCCGACGCCATCGGCGACTATGTAATCCTCGGCGCCTGCAACCCCACCCTGGCGAGCCGCGCCCTCGCAGCCGAGCCGGAAATCGGTGCGCTGCTTCCATGCAATGTCGTTGTCAGACGAGGCAAGAACGCGCACGAAACCACCATCGACGCCATCGACCCACAAACCATGGTCCAGCTCAGCGACAGCCCGGCCGTCCGGGAGGTCGCGGACGAAGCCGATGCCCGACTTCGCAAAGCCCTCGCCGGGCTCAGCGATGCAAAAGACATCTCCAACTGACCAAAGTGTAGGCACTTGCAAAATGCAGAGAAGCCTGTGCCCGGGTTGAGCCTGGCCAGATAAGCCAGGTGATGGGGTGCGGGCCTTCGTATCCGACGTCGGCGAGCAGGTTGATCACGCCGAAGGACAGTACGGATCCCATGGGGCCGAGCCTGTTTCCCAGGGTCTTCTCTGTCCGGTCAGACCATGACCTGCTTCCCATGGGTGTGGGTTTCGTCCATTTAGAGGTCTGTCAGGCCGATTCGTTCGTCATCGAGGCATGGGGAGCGCTTGCCGGCGGGGACGCCAGCCGAGCGAAGGCAGGTACATCGCGGCCCTTTCACGGCCGGCAGGAACAGCCAGACGAAACGCTGCATCTTGTTGTGCAGCCCGAAGTCAAGGACCGCTCCGTCCAGCTTAGAGGCGAGATCGTGGCTCACGCTGACTTCCAGAACCGATCCCATGGCCGCAGGACTACTTTGATCTGCCCCTCCGGGCCGCAGTTCGCAACGGAGAGGCTTGCGGGGCAGGGTCCGTGAGAAGCACAGGCCTTGCTTCCGGCATCCGCCGGGGCCCGTGTAGCAGTGAAGCACCCCGCCAAATACTCCAATCATTTCCACGGCTGCATCGGTGAGGAAGAACCGGCCGTGGCCCGGGAGCTCGGCGATGGTCAGGGCGGATTGATGGCTTTCGTTCCCCGCCCACTGTTCAGAAGTCAGCTGAGCAGGCGCTTGCGCCCCAGCGGCCGGGCGGCGGTTAGCGGGCACCTTGGGAGGACCAGACGGACGCCCCGAGTTCCCGTGAAATTGTCCGTGCGGCGTCGCGGAGTTCGCGAACGGTGGCCTCGCTGGCTGGCCACTCGCTCGCGGGGATTACTACCGACAGCACGGCGACGACCAAGCCGCTTTCATCGTAGACGGGGGCAGCGATGGAAGCCTCGCCGATCACTGCCTCCTCGTACTCCAACCCGAGCGCGTTTTTCCGCACTTCCTCAAGCTGTGAACGGAGGACGACAGGGTCTGTGATCGTATCGCCGGTGAATTCGGCCAGCGGCTTGCTGAGCACGTCATTTTCGAGCTCAGGATTGAAGGCGAGCAGCACTTTTCCGAGAGCAGAGGCGTGGGCGGGCAGGTTAAGGCCTGTTTCCGGCATTTGCTCGGTGCCGTCGGGGCGGCGGTCGTGATGGATGATCAAAACCTCATCGAGAAGGTTCACACCTAGTCGGCTCGCGTAACCGGTCCGCCAAGACAATTCATGCATCCACCGCATTGCGCGGGAGCGGACATCCAGCGTGTCGAGGTAGACGCTCGAAAGTTTCAGCAGCGCCGGACCAAGGGCGTACCGATTTCCTGAGCTTTCCTGAGCGACCAGCCCGTGTGCCTGCAGTGACTTCACGAGTCCATGGACGGTGGAAGGCGGAAGCTCCAACGCGGCGGCCAGTTCGGAGATTCCAAGGCGCCTGGCGCCCTGGAGGAGCCCGAGGATCTTGGCCGCGCGGTCAATTGACTGGATCACAGCCCCACTCTCCCATCATCGGTTGGCTTCTCCGTTCGACATGTCAATTTAGCCCCTTGACAACCAGGGAACCTAAACGGCATGATTCGATATTACCGAATCAGAGTCGATAATGTCGAATCCGACTCTTCGGCTAATTTCATCCACCGTTCAAAGGAGAACTTTCGTCATGGACGAAAACCGCATGTGGCAGCGCCTCGCTGCCGAGTTCCTGGGGACCGCGTTCCTCGTATTCGTCGGAGTAGGATCCGTCCCCGCCCTCGCCATCGCCCGCGGCGACCAGCCGTTTACCGGTTCGGAGCTGGGCTTCATCTCCCTGTCGTTTGGTGCAGTCGTCATTGGCACCGTCTACGTTTTTGGCTACATCTCGGGAAACCACATCAACCCCGCAGTGACCGTGGCGCTTGCAGTAACAGGGAAGTTCCCGTGGCGCGACGTGCCGGGATACCTCGGAGCCCAGGTACTGGGTGCTGTTGCAGGTTCCTTCGCGATCATCGCAGTGCTCGGCCAGAAGGCCAGTGAGCTAGGCCTCGGAGTGGCCGCCTATGGTGACATCCCCGTCTGGCAGGCATTCACTGCTGAATTCATCGGCACGTTCATTCTGGTCTTCACGGTGTTCGGAGTGATCCACCGCAAGGCCGCACCCGGCTTCGCAGGCATCGTCATCGGTTTCATCGTGTTCGCGGCAATCATCCCCGTCGCCCCTGTCACCGGAGCCTCGATCAACCCCGCCAGGACCACCGGGCCGATGCTCGTACAGTCCCTGATGGGCGGAACCGTTCACTGGGAACAGTGGCCCGTGTACGTCATCGCCGAAATTGCCGCGGGAATCGCAGCAGGACTGTTGTTCGGGCTCATCTCACGCACCCAGGCTGACAGCACCTCGCTCACCGAAGCGCTGACCGAGCAGGAGTCCCGGGCATGAACAAGCTGATCAACTCCCCGCAGACTCTGCTGGCAGATGCACTGCGCGGTGTCGCCGCCGCCCACCGTGAACTGTCAGTGGACTTCGAAAACCGCATCGTCTTCAGCACCACACCACGGGAGGGCCGCGTCGCACTGGTCTCGGGAGGCGGCTCGGGCCATGAACCGCTGCACAGCGGCTTCGTCGGCGCCGGCATGCTGGATGCCGCGTGCGCCGGTGAAATCTTTACCTCCCCGACTCCGGACCAGATTCTGGCCGCTGCAACTCGGGTGGACACCGGCTCGGGTGTGCTCTTCGTGGTGAAAAACTACACCGGCGACCTGCTCAACTTTGAAATGGCAGCAGAACTCGCCCAGGAACAGGGAATCGAGGTCGCCACCGTCATCGTCGCCGACGACGTCGCAGTGGAGGACTCCACCTGGACAGCAGGCCGGCGCGGTGTCGGCACCACGCTGATTCTGGAAAAGGTTGCCGGCGCCGCAGCGGCCCGCGGCTGGTCCCTTGAGAAGGTACACGTGCTCGCCGAACGGATTGCCCACGCGGGACGTTCCATGGGGGCAGCGCTCACCAGCTGCACCGTTCCTGCCGTCGGCAGGCCCAGCTTTGACCTCCCCGAAGGCGAAATGGAACTCGGCGTCGGCATCCACGGCGAACCAGGACGCAAGCGCGTGCCGGTGATGTCGGCCGCGGAACTCTCGCACGCGTTGGTCGAGTCGATCACCACCGACTATGACTTCGGCGGCAAACCGGTCATCGCTTTGCTGACCGGCCTGGGAGGAACCCCGCTGATCGAGCTCTACGCAATGTTCGCCGAGGTCTCCGACCGACTCAAGGAGCGCAATATTAAGGTGGCGCGCTCGTTGGTCGGAAATTACGTCACCAGCCTCGACATGGCCGGCTGCTCCCTGACTCTGGTCGCGGCAGACGACGAAATTCTCGATCTATGGGACGCGCCGGTGAACACGCCCGCGCTCCGCTGGAAGGATTGACATGCCAGAAACACTCACGATCGATGCCATCCAGCAGTGGCTTAACCGCTTCGCGTCGGAGATCACCACACAGGCAGACTGGTTGACCGAGCTGGACTCGGCGATCGGCGACGCCGACCACGGGACCAACATGGTCCGCGGCACAGCCGCGGTGGTCGCCAAGCTCGATGACAGGTCGACAAGCACCGTACAGGAACTGCTCAAGGCCGTCGGCATGACCCTGGTGTCCACCGTCGGTGGGGCCAGCGGGTCCCTGTACGGCACCTTCTTCCTTGAAATGGGCCGAAACAGCCCCTCGAGCGCGCAATTGGACGCATCGGAACTGGAGAACGCACTGCGTGCCGGCGTGAACGGCATCATCGCCCGCGGCCACGCGGCAGTTGGCGACAAGACCATGATTGACGCCCTCGAACCGGCCGTCACGGTCCTGTCCCGGTCCCTGGCTGACGGCCGGCAACTACATGGCTCAATTACGGCCGCCGCAGCAGCGGCGACGACCGGCCGGGACTCGACCGAACCGCTCGTCGCACGCAAAGGCCGGGCGTCCTATCTCGGTGAACGCAGCGCCGGACACATTGATCCGGGAGCCGCCTCCTCGGCGATCCTCGTGGCCGCCCTGGCCGCCACGGTCGGCGAAGGAACTGCCCAATGATCGGCATCGTCCTCGTCTCGCACAGTGAAGCGCTGGCAAACGCGGCGATGGACCTGGCACTGCAAATGGTTCACGGCGCCCGGCCGCCCATCCGCATCGCCGCCGGCGCTGCCGGTGGATTCGGTACCGATGCAACAGCAATCGCGTCCGCCATCGATGACCTCGCCACAGCGGACGGCGTGCTCGTCATCACCGACCTGGGATCAGCGATCCTCAGCGCATCCCTGGCCTTGGAGATCCGCAGCAGCACCCACCAGGTCGTGATCAGTGACGGCCCCTTCGTCGAAGCAACGACGGCGGCCGTGGTCGGCGCCGCCGCCGGCGGTTCGCTGGCCGACATTGCCGTTGACGCGAGCAACGCCCTCAGCGCCAAGAAGACACAGGACGCAACCGGTCAGGGCGCTTCATCCGCCGAAGACAACGACCCCGGAAGCCCCGTCGTCAGCGCAGAGGAATGCCTGATCAATCCGATGGGCCTCCACACCCGCCCGGCATCGCTGCTCGTTCAGACGGCCGGAGAGTTCAGCGCCGACATCGAGCTGACAAACACCTCCTCCGGACGGGGACCGGTGAATGCATCCAGTGTGATCGGCCTGCTGTCCCTCGGCGCGAACAAGAACGACCGGATCCGGATCGACGCCAGCGGCCCCGATGCCCCTCAGGCCGTGAACGCAGTGAAGGAACTTGTCCTCCAAGGATTCGGCGAGCTTTCCTAGCATTCTTCCCGACCGCTTTTCATCCCCCTCCTTCCAACTCCCCTATCAGCAGAAACCGGAGTATTCCCATGCCCACAGCCGTGCGTCGACACATCATCAACAACCCCCACCGCGTCATCGACGAAGCCCTGGACGGATTCGCCCTGACGTATCCGGAACTGGTGACGTTCAACAACGAACACAACCTGATTTCCCGCAAGATCCTCACCCCCGGCAAGGTCGGGCTTGTCTCAGGCGGAGGCTCGGGCCACGAGCCACTGCACGCCGGATTCGTCGGGAGCGGCATGCTCGACGTCGCCGTCTGCGGCGCCGTGTTCGCCAGCCCCACCGCAGACCAGGTGCACGCAGGCACGAAACTCGCCAACACCGGCGCAGGTGTCGTGCAGATCGTCAAGAACTACACCGGCGATGTCCTCAACTTCCAGATCGCCGCGTCACTGGCCGATGACGACGGGGTCCCTGTAGAACAGGTCCTGGTTGACGACGACCTCGCATCAGACAATGGCAGCGACGGTCCCGGACGCCGCGGCACTGCCGCCGTCGTCACCGTCGAAAAGGTATGCGGCGCCCTCGCCGAGCGGGGCGCCGACGTATCCACCATCGCCACCCGCGGCCGCGACGTCGTCGCCCGTTCACGCAGCCTGGCGATCGCCCTGGACGCAGGCGCACACCCAGGAGAGTCCTCCGCCGCATTTGAGCTCGAACCCCACCAGGTCGAATTCGGGGTGGGCATCCACGGCGAACGCGGCACCGGCCGCATCGCCTACGCACCCGCCGATGACCTGGTCGAACAGCTCGTCACGCCATTGGTCTCCAACCTGGAGGTCAAGCGCGGCCAGTCGGTAATCGCCATCGTGAACGGCCTCGGCGGCGCCTACCCGCTCGAGCTCTCCATCGCAGCCCGCCACGTACACAACCTGCTCAACGCTCGCGGCATCAGCGTCGCGCGCTCCCTCGCCGGCACGTACGTCTCTTCCCTGAACATGCACGGCCTCTCCGTGACCCTGACCGTCGCCGACGACGAACTGATCAGCCTGTGGGACGACACCGTTCGCACACCAGCCCTCACTTGGTAACAACACAACAAACCGAAGGAAACACCATGACTAACCTCATCAACGGCACCGCGGCACTGACGTGGATCACCTCGTTCAGCGAACGATTCGACTCGACTCAGGCCTACCTGACAGAGCTGGACCGGCTCGCCGGTGATGGCGACTTCGGCGCCAACATCGCCTCCGCCCTGGAACGCACACGAGCAGGTTTGCCGACCGCCACGGAAGCGACCTTCACCACCGTTTTCCAAGCCGCAAGCCGTGGCTTCATGGCCACCGGAGGCACCAGCGGACCGCTGTTCGGGATGTGGTTCCGCGACATCGCCAAAGGTTCCAAGAATGACGCAGCAGCCGTCACTGACATCGCCCAAGGCATCGCGGCGGGGCTGTCGACCATCCAGAAACTCGGCGGTGCCCGGGTGGGTGACAACACGATGATCGACGCGCTCCAACCGGCATCCGTTGCTCTCACCGCGGCCGCCGAGCGCGGCAGCACCCTGGGCGAAGCGCTCCTGGAAGCAGCCCTGGCTGCCCGGGCCGGCGCCGAGTCCACCGCCGACCTCATCGCCGCCCGCGGCAGGGCCACCTACGTGGGCGAACTCGCGCGGGGGGTGCTCGATCCCGGCGCGGTGACCATCGCTTTGTTCTTTGAGGCCGGCGCGGACACTGTCGGCGCCGGCAAGGCCTGGCAACCGCTGGGCGCTTCGGCCTAGTGGGGTTGACGGCGATCACGCTGCCCGTTGAAGGTTCGGAACCGGGCCGGCAGCAGCACCCCCAGCTAACATCACGGTGATGCTGCGCGCCGAAGATGCCACGTACTACGAGCAGCTAGCAGTCGTTGCTAACTTTTTCCTTGGCATCAACGCGCCCCATGCCCCCACGAAGTTCTTCACTTACAGGAGCGAAGCAATGAGTTGGCTGTTGGGAGACACTGCCCATCTCCATTGCTTCAGGTGCTCGCCCAACAGCTCTGCGGTTTCGTCCACCAAGGCCACCTATATGTCGGCGAGGATGGACGTCGGCTTCTCAATGGCATCGGCCACGAACCGGAGGAACCCGGCTGCTGCGCCGCCGTCGCACACGCGGTGATCGAACGTGAGCGTCAGTTCGGTGACCTTGCGGACGGCGAGTTCCCCGTCCACGACCCATGGCTTGTCAATGATGCGTCCGACGCCCAGGATAGCCACCTCGGGGTGGTTGATGATGGCCGCGGAACCGTCCACCCCGAAAACGCCGTAGTTGTTGAGCGTGAAAGTACCGCTGCCCAGTTGCTCCGGCGTCGCCTTGCCCTCGCGCACGACGGCGGTGAGCCGGCGGATCTCCGCGTCCAGTTCGCGGGCACTGAGTTTGTCCGCGTTGCGGATCGAGGGGACCATCAGTCCTCGGTCCGTCTGGGCCGCGAAGCCCAGGTTGATGCCGGCGAAGCCAACGATCTCCTGGGCGCCGTCGGCACCAGTTTCGATGCGGGTGTTCAGGTCCGGGAATCGTTTTAACCCGGCCGTGACAAAACGTGCGATGAACGCGAGGAGCCCCGGCGTATTGTGCGGATCAGACTTCTTGAGGCCTGCCCGGAGTTCCACCAGCGCCGTGGCATCAACGTCAACCCAGACGGTGGCCTCGGGGATCTCCGCACGGCTGCGGGACATGTTGGCGGCCACGGCCTTGCGGACACCCTTGACCGGCGTCCGGGAGGAAATGCCCAGCCCCGTCCTCGCGTCCGTTCCGGGAACGGCATCGGTTGACCGAGCCTGTCCAGATCCTCGGGTTTCGACGGGCTCAACCACCGGAGTGCTGATGACCGCTTCAACATCCCGCCGCATGATCAAGCCACTGTCACCCGAGCCGTGAATGTCGCCGAGATCCACGCCGTGCTCCCTGGCCATGCGCCGGACGAGCGGTGAAATGACGGCGCCCAGTTTCCCGGGGACCCTCGTGCGGAGCAGCAGCAGGTCATCGGCCGCCTTCTGGGCGTCGGGCTCGACCACCGGCTTGTCGTTGGTTGATCTTGCCGAACCCACATCGCGGGGAGCTCTGGTTCGCCGGGCAGCGCCACTGCCGCCGGGAGTCCCGTAGCCGATCAGCACATTTCCGGAGCCGGCCTCCGGGGTTTCGACAGGCTCAACCACCGGACGATCATTGGTTGAGCCTGTCGAAACCACCACCGGACGATCATTGGTTGAGCCTGTCGAAACCACCACCGGACTTTCGTTGGTTGAGCCTGTCGAAACCACCACCGGCGCCGTCGCACCAATCGGAAGCACGGAGATCAGCGGCTTGCCAACATCCAGCGTCTGCCCGGGTTCGCCGTGGAGCACCGTCACAGTGCCGGCGTACGGGGACGGGACTTCCACCATGGACTTGGCCGTCTCCACTTCGGCGATGGGCTGGTCCACGCGGATCTCATCGCCCACGGACACGAGCCAGTTGACCAGCTCGGCTTCGGTCAGGCCTTCGCCCAGATCGGGGAGCAGGAATACTTTCGGTTCACTCATGGTCAGTTCTCCCACTGGAGGTCGTCTACGGCGTCGAGGATGCGGTCCACGCCGGGCAGGTAGTAGTGCTCGAGCTTCGGTGCGGGGTACGGGACATCAAATCCCGTCACCCGGCGGATGGGGGCGGCGAGGTAGTGGAAGCAGCGTTCCTGGACCCGCGCCACGATCTCGGAGGACACGGACGCGAAGCCGTGCGCTTCGGCGATCACCACGGCCCGGCCGGTCTTCCGGACGGACGCGCACACGGTCTCATCGTCGAAGGGAACGATGGAGCGGACATCGATGACTTCCAGCGAGCGCCCCTCCTCCGCAGCAGCAGCCGCGGCCGCCAGCGCCGTGGGCACCGACGGCCCGTAGGCGATGAGCGTCGCGTCGGTGCCAGGACGGGCGACGGCGGCCCGGCCTTCCGAGGATGTCCCGGCTGCCGCGTTGGCAACGTGCTGCGCCCGGAGATCCCCAAGGTCCACCATGTCTTTCGACCAGTACAGCTTCTTGGGTTCCATAAACATGACGGGGTCGTCGGAATCGATGGCTTCGCGGAGCATCCGGTACGAGTCGGCCACGGTGGCGGGCGTGAACACCTTCAGGCCGGCCGTGTGGGCGTAGTAGGACTCGGAGGAGTCGCAGTGGTGCTCCACTCCCCCGATGCCGCCGGCGTAGGGAACCCGGATCACCATGGGCAGCTTCACGGTGCCCCTGGTGCGGTTGTGCATCTTGGCCACGTGGCTGACGATCTGCTGGAACGCCGGATACGCAAACGCATCGAACTGCATCTCCACCACCGGCCGCATCCCGTTCATGGCCATGCCCACGGCCATGCCCACAATGCCGGACTCGGCCAGCGGGGTATCGAAGCAGCGCTGCTCCCCGAAGGTCTTGGTGAGACCGTCCGTGATGCGGAACACCCCGCCCAGGAGACCCACGTCCTCGCCGAAGACCAGGACGGACGGATCGGCGTGCATCGCATCCGCCAAAGCCGTGTTGAGGGCCTTGGCCATGGTGACGGCCTGCGGCCCGGAAGCCTCAGCCACAGAAGCGGCGGACGCCGCCGCCCGGGCGGTTGCCGCACTGACGTTGCCGTTCGCCTCGGACGAGGTGGTGATGGTCGGACTCATTTCGGCGACTCCTCAGACGACGCTTCGCGGGCAAGTTCATCGGCCAGCATGGCCGACTGTTCCTTCAGCTGTGGTGTGGGCACCGAGAACACGTGCCGGAAGAGCTCCTGCGGGTCCACCGGGACATCCTCGCCCAGGCCGTCCCGGAGCTGGGTGGCAACGTCCTCAGCGTGAGCAGCGATCCGCGCGGCGCCGTCGTCGTCCAGCAGTCCGCGCCCGGTGAGGTACGTCTTCATCCGGCTGATGGGATCCTTGGCCAGCCACTCTGCCACCTCGCTGTCCTGCCGGTAGCGGGTGGCATCATCGGCGTTGGTGTGTGCCTGCATCCGGTACGTGTGTGCCTCCACGAGGAGCGGCCCGGAACCTTCCCGTGCGAGCTTCACGGCCCGGTCCAGCACGGCGAGGAGGGCCACCACATCGTTGCCGTCCACGCGTTCGCCGGCCATGCCGTAGCCCACTGCCTTGTGGGCGAGCGACGGCGCCACGGACTGGTGCGCCAGCGGAACCGAGATGGCGTACTTGTTGTTTTGGACGAAGAAGACCACCGGCAGGTGGAAGACGGCGGCGAAGTTCAGGGCCTCATGGAAGTCACCCTCGCTGGTGGCGCCGTCACCGCACATCGCCAGAACCACAGTGTCCTCGCCACGGAGCTTGGCCGCGTGCGCAACACCCACACCATGCAGCAGCTGGGTGGTGAGCGGCGTGCACTGGATGCCCACCTTGTGCCTGGCCGGATCGTAGCCGCTGTGCCAGTCACCCCGGAAGATGGTCATGGTCTCCACGGGATCAACCCCCCGGGCCATGACCGCCACTGCGTCCCGGTAGGTGGGGAACAGCCAGTCGCCGTCGGAGAGGCACAGTGCCGCTGCCACCTGGCAGGCTTCCTGGCCGTGGCTGGACGGGTACACCGCCATGCGGCCCTGGCGGACGAGTGCCGAATTCTGGTCGTTGACGCGGCGGCCGACGACGAGCTGCTCGTAAGCGGCCAGCAGTTCCTCATCGGCGGGCAGCGGATACTCGTGGCCGGGTTCTGTCCCCTGCTCACTTTCTGCTTTGAGCCGTCCCTCCGGGTCCACCATCTGGATCTGGTGCCGGGCGGGCAGCATGTAGTCCTCCACCGTGATGCCGAACTTCCGCACCGCTTCGGATACGGCATCTTCAGCCGGCAAACGCTGGGCCTGGTCCGGCGCAGAGTGGTCCGCGGAGATCGTCATTGGTCCGTCCTTCTGTAGCCACTAGTCGGTTCTAGTATGGCCCTTGAGGAAGTTTCGTATCCAGTACTTCACCAAATCGTGGAAGGTTCCGCCGGATGGACCTACTCTGGAAGACGAATTGAAATGTGATCTGGATAACGAGCGGGAGCGGTGGACGAATTGGCACGACCTGAAGGAGAGTCCGGGGAGGTGCCGCTGGACGACGTCGATCGCAGGATCATCGCCGAACTCACCCGGGACGGCAGGATGTCCGTGACGCAGGTGGCCGAGAACGTCCACATCTCCCGGGCCCACGCGTACACCCGCATTGCCAGGCTGACCGGCGAAGGCGTCCTGACCAAATTCACGGCCCTGGTGGACCCCATTAAGGCCGGGCTGAAGTCCTCCGCCTACGTGACACTCAAGGTCAGCCAGCATTCGTGGCGTGAGCTGCGCGAGCAGCTGCGCGCGATCCCGGAGGTCCACCACATCGCCCTCGTGGGCGGCGATTTTGATGTGATCCTGCTGGTGCGCGCCATCGACAACACCGATCTGCGGCGCGTGATTTTCGATCAGTTGCAGGCCATGCCAGGCGTGCAGGACACGCAGACTTTCCTGGTGTTTGAGGATGTTGATACCCGTTAGTAGATGGTGTCCAAGAGGCATCGCCTCGTCCGCAGAAGGCGGCTCACTGAGTCAGCGTGGCCCAGGACTCCAGGAACTTCTCAGCAAGATGCGCGTGCCCGGCGGTGTTCGGGTGCGCACCGTCAAAGTCGAATCCCGGGCTGTTGGCACCCGTGAACCAGCCGGCCTCGTAGGCGTCGATGAACGGAGCACCAGCGGCTGCGGCCCCGGCGCGGACGGCGCTGTTCACACCCTGCAGTTCCTCCGCTAACGGCTGGGGGGCCGAGGGCCCAAGAACCACCACCTGGACGCCGGGCCACAACGTGCGGGCCGCCTCGATGGTCTGCGCCGTGGCGGTTTGGATTTCATCAGGGCTGGTGATCAGGGCGTCGTTCTGGCCGCCTTGCAGTATGAGGACGTTGGGGACGAAGCGCGGATCCTCAGCGGCTTCCCGCAACCGGACTTCGTACTCACGGGCCCCGTTATCCTGCGGGCCACCGCCCCACGCGAAGCCGGTGCCGCCTTCCCCGTCGATGTTGGTGGGGTATCCGAGCGCGTCGGCAACAAGGTACGCCCACCCCTGGCCTGGCTGTTCCGCGCCGTCACCGGCAGTGTACGAATCGCCAAGAATCAGGAGGACGGGCCGGGCGGGAAGCTGGATTTTCAGCTGTTGGGCCGTTGCAGTGGGTGCCGGGGTTGCCGTAGCAGTCGGTGTGGGAGTCGCCGTGGCCGCCGGAGAGCTTGCCGTCACAGGGCTGACTGCTTCGCCTGGGGCGCGGGGATTCGTCAGGGCGATGCCTGCTGCTCCGAAAGCCGCTACCGCCAGCAGAAAGAGTGCACCGTACTTGAGCCATTCCTGCTTGGTCATGCCGGGTCTCCGCCGTTTCTCGTCACCCGGCACATCTTACCGGCGTCGTCGCGGAGAAATTCAGCCCGTCGTCTCGGCGCGAAGGAGCCTAGGTCCGTCCGGCGAGCTCCAGTTCCCGGACGGGCTCCTGGGCGGGACGGACGATGGCGGGATCCAGCTTTCTGGAAGCCCACTGGCGGATGGGCCTTTCCACAAACCGGAATGACAGGTAGGCCATCGCCACGGTCAGGGCTGCCGCCAGCGGCACGCGCACCCAGGGCAACGGGATGAGGGGAAGCAGCAGGAGGTAGACGGGCATGTGCCAGAGGTAGGCGGCGTAGGACAAGTCGCGGCCGAGGTTGGCCAGCCAAGGGTGGCTCAGGACCCTTGAGGCCAGGCCGGCTGGCCGGAGGACGAGCGATCCGATCACCAGCCCGGCCAGGAGCGCCAGGGCGGTGGGACCGGCGGTCCAGAAGACATCAAACCAAAGGCCCGGCTTGTCCGGTTCTTTGAACGTGAACACGGCAACCACCAGGGCGAGCCCCGCTGCGGGACCGCCCCAGCGTGCACCGGCCTGCAGGGAGCCATGGGCCCTGGAGCCTGGCCTGACCGACGCAAACACCAGGGCCATGGTGCAGCCAAGCAGCAGCTGGTCGGCCCTGGTATCCGGTCCGTTGTAGAGCCGGGCCAGCGGCGCCCCGCCGGATACCAGGAGGAACCGTTCAACCAGGAACCCGGCCGCCAGCACGGCGGTGATCCAGGCAACGGCGCGAACCTTCCAGAACCGCAGCATCAGCAGGAGGAGCACCGGCCAGACCAGGTAGAACTGCTCCTCGACGGCGAGCGTCCAGGTGGGGCTCAGCGCGTTGCCGCCGGTGGAGGAACCGAAGGCTCCGTAGTTGGCCAGGTTCATCACGTAGGCCGACGCCGGGATGGCATTTGCGCCCTGGCCGCCCCACCCCGACGACGGAAAGATCAGGCCCACCATAACCACCACAGCACAAAGAACCAGCAGCGCCGGCCAGAGCCGGGCGAGCCGTTTGGCGTAGAAGACTCCAACGCGCAGCCTGCCCGTGGAGCGGTACTCCTTCATGATCAGCAGGGTGATGACAAACCCGCTGAGCGTGAAGAAAACGTCCACGCCAATGGATCCACCGGGGGCGAACCCGGTGACCGTGTGGAAGAGAAAAACGCCGGCGACCGCGACGGTGCGTAGGCCATCGAGTGCGTGCTGCCGCCCGGACACCAGCCCGGGTTCGGGCGCGGCCGGGCGTTCGTTCATATTCAGGATTCCGCTACTTGACCAAAAATTCACTCATCGAGCATATATAACGTTTCCATAACCCCGCTGAGTGCAGGCTGGACGCCAGCTGGGTGCGGTGGAATCAAGGCCAGCCAACGCAGCCCGGGCTTCGCTGGAGCGGGTGTACCCACCGGCTTGCAGCACCGATACCTGCCGCCACATCTAGACATCACGTCCGCAGGTGCAGGGTCCGTGAAATGCAGTCGTCAGACGTTCGGGCGAAAAAAACACAGCCAAGGGCTCCGCCTTACCTTCACGAAACTACGTCCGCATTCAATCCCGGTAGGAGGACAAACAACACACGACCATCTGCCCGTCATGGTCACGCACGACCAGAGGGATGCCAGCGGCGGTCCGCTGATTGCGATCGTCCGGTGTTTCGAGCACTCGGAGACGTCCGCCCGCAGCTGATGGGCGCTGCCCCATAGCAGCCTGCGGCGCGGACACAACAAGACGTTGCTCGACTAAGCCGGTTCCTACGGCCCGCCCTCTTGGTCCGCCCGCTGGGTGGAGGAAAGTATCTGTCATAAGTGGGGCGGCCCGTACCGGAAGTCCGGCCACCAGCGCAGCGCTATAAGGGCGTCCAGGACACGCAGACTTTTCGGGTGTTTGAGGATGTTGATACCCGGTACAGCGTTCGATCTACCGCGAACGGCAATGTTTACCCATCTGAAACCTTCTGCTGCGTACTATTTGCCTATGGGGACTAAACAGCACACGACCTTTTGCGCCCTCTGCGCGAAGACAACCAACCACGTGACGGTGTATCAGAAGGCCGACGACGGCGGCCAGCTGATCGCGACGGTGCGGTGCGCGGAGCACTCAGGGGAACCCTCCTGACGTTCGTGCACGCAGCGAAGTCTGAGTTGGGTTAGACATTACTTCCCGGATGCGCTAGCCAGCTCCAGCTCCCGGGGCGGCCTCCGGGGCTCGCTCGGGCGCGGGACGACGGCGGGCTCCAGCCTTCTGGCGGCCCATCGCCGGATAGGTGTATCCACAAATCGGAATGATCCGTAAGCCATCAGCACGGTCAGGGCGGCCGTCAACGGTACGCGGATGGCGAGTGATGGCACCAGGGGAATCAGCAGGATACAGACCGGAAAGGCCAGAGGTAGATGCCATACGGCAGGTCCCGGTCCGGGCGGGACAGCTAGCGGTGGCCCAGAACCTTGGAGATAACGTCGTCGAGCAGAAGGACAAGCCACCCAATGGCCAGCCCAGCCAGTATTGCCAAAGCCGTGGGGCCAACAGGCCAGAAGATATCAAACCAGGCGCCGGGTGTGGTCGGATCTTTGAGCATCATCGACACGTGACTAACTTCGGGTGGAATGGGCCAACGGCGTGGACTCGGGCGGCACGACCGACGCATCCGCCATCATCACCGCCTACGGTGTCGCCGCGGGTCACGTTGCGCCACTTAAACGGCGGACTACGACGCGACGCTAGCCCCGGCCGAAATGTATCAGGGCCTACGGATCCAGACCATCGCCTCCCGGATGACACCCCGCATTCCCAAAGCGCAGCCCTCGAACCTACTAGCGGCGAAGCTTGGGGGGAAGCCGGATTTCACTGGCACGACTCACTGCGGCCGGCACGCGATCGACGCCGCGTTTCTCACGTCGATCTGGCTGCCCTTTAAGTGGTGGTTGGCTACGTGGTAGGACGCTTTCCAGGCCAGGCCCCGGAGACTCCTTTTTGAGCTTCAAGGCCTGACGCTTCTCGTGACGGCTACGTGTGCTTTTTGAGTACCATGCAGCGACAAGGAGCGGGGCGCCAACGTAGAGGACGTAGCTGTAGATTGACCCCGAGTCCGCAGCCACCGTACGGAACACGAGCAGCGTTCCGACGTAGGCGAAAGCCAGTCTGGTCAACACCGTTTGGGATGCCTGATACTTACTGTCTGCCCACGCGGTAATCCTGCCGAGAACAAAGCATCCAACAACGATGCCCACCAAGCCGAAGTTCATGAAGAGTTCAGCGTTCAGGCCAGGGACGATAAAGACCTCCGACCTGGAATACAGGAAGTACTCACCCGACATCTGAGTTGATGTCCTGAGCGGCGGGTTAGAAATTGGCAGGCCGACAAGACGAAGAACACCTAGGAGCACCGACATGGCGCCGGCGAGGAAGCTCTCGCCCAGAGCATAGCCGTTGTCATGCACGTACTCGCTGGCGAAGCCTGTCATCGAGTACCTGCCCCATTCCCAGTCCAGCCAGGTGGTGACGTTGAAGCCTGCGTCGGTTGAGGACCGGTTTTCGGTAACAGTGATGATGTAGGAAACCGCTGCGACGACGCCGGCAGGGACCGCCAGCCAACGTACTCCGCGGAGCCGGGGCAAAGCGATAAGGATAAGGGGCAGAATCATCACGATGATGACCGACCGGCCGCCCGTCCAAGCAAGCGACGCTACCATCGCCATCACGGCGCCCGCCGTAACGATCAAACTGAAAATGCGGTTCTTCCCGGCTTTACCGGAAATCATTAGGATCGCCAGGAACGAAATCGCCCATACGAACCAGTTGGAGAGGAAGCTCCATCGGGCCAGTCCATCGTCCAGAGCAATAACCCGGGTCGCCTCAATCGACTCGACGTAAGACTGGATCTGCATGGTGGCATAGATGGTGATTGGCAGCATCACTGCTGTAGTGAGAAAGAGGAACCGTTGCTCGCCGGGGACCAGCCACGGTTCGGGCAGTTCGGTGGGCTTGAAATCCGCTGCTGGGAGCTTGTGCAGACACGCGGCGCAGAGCGCCATCAGGCCAATCATGCTACCGACCGTCGCGTTGAACGTGGCGTCATCGCTAGCGTTGACGATGTCGAAGTATCCGCGGGTCGCGCCCTCCACCTGAGACAAGTGCACGATTCCGGATACAAGGTTGACGATGATGTAATTCAGAATCACGAGCGTGCGGAAGTTCAGGAACCGACCCAACCTCCGGGCGATGTACTGGGAAATAATGAATCCGCCGATCGAGTAAAGCCCAAGCCCCACTATCGGAAGAAAGTAAGCGCCAACGTTCATAGATGTCCCCTAAATCATGTTCTTTGGCGCTTGTCCCCACGACACAGCCGGCCGCCCGTCCCGGGATCAAGTATAAGGGGCGCTTACGATGCGCTACGCAGCGGTCAATAGGACCGTGTAAGGTTCCTTTCCTTGCCCACCCAACACATGACGGCCAGTACTGACCCCGGGCTCCCCATGCAAGGGGAAACAAACCTCAGCAAGCCGGCTGCTGTGCCGCCATCGCACATGCGTGACCGAAGTCAGCCTCAGCTCGGTGACAAGCCGCGAGTTCCCGGATCGGTGGACACTACGCTTTCTCGGATTCCAACGAGACTATGGAGGAATGGAATCCCGGTATGTGGAGCTAACAAGACTGGGCTTTCTGCCCAGCTTGCGGAGAGACAAGCAATATATGATCCGTTACAAACCGACACTCTCGGCGGCCTGCTGATTGGCGTTGGACTGCTGCGCGGAACACTCGAAATCCGATGTCCAGTCATTGCGCGCGGCGTCGTTGTTGATCGGCGGCTGACTCCCCTCGAATTGGATACCACAGGCACCAAGCAGCACACTTCGGCAACGCCCGACCCCTCTGTGTCCTGGTGTTAGCGTCCCTCTGGGTAATAAGACAGCCAAGATCCATCGGGCTGCTGCTCCTGCAAGTCGTACTTGTAGACCTGTTTCTTGGCCATGCGCTTAGACGCAGTCCAGGGGGCAAGCTCATAATCGACGGTGAATTCCTCCAGTGCAACTCCGCTCTGCAGGTCAACGATTTTGTAGTTTCTAACGAAATGTGTCGAGCGCCTAACGTGGTCGTCCAGAGCCTTTCTTACATCGCCCACGGCAACCCCGGCGGCGAGGACGTCCTTATTGCTGCTGACTGAAGCCACGCCATTAGCTCTGGAGGCTGTCCCACCCGATTCCTCAGCGATTGTGTCTGCCAGTTCGCGATTCTTTTGTTCGAGTAAGCCCAGCAGCCTACGTGTCTCATCATTGTGTTTGTTGTGTTCTTCGGATGCCCTCATAGCGATATCGTAGCGAATTGGGGCGGACAGTTGGCCGATATGACCATAAGTACGAAGGACAGTTCTGCCCTCCTGGTGTACGCCGTCCGAGGCACCGCGGATCTCCCCAGCAATGATCCTCATTCTCCGCCCGCCCGCTAAGAACCGCGAGAATCCGGAAGCCGTGCCGCCGTTCGGTGATCTCAGCGTCGTGTCAACTTGCCGACAACGACTACGCGCAGGGCTTGTACCGCATTCCATCACCCCCGCGGTTGAGTCCGTGTCTGACGGTGTTGCCTGAAGAGACAAGGATTCACCGACACCGACCCGGCTGAGGGGGCAAGGCGGCCTGGGTATGTAACTGGCTTTGGTGGGACCACACGACACAGTCAGATCGCGGCCGCGACAGGATCGGGTGTTTCCCCCCTCAGCCGCGCATCAAGCGTCATGGGTCGTGATCTGTCCCCGCAAAATCGCCACCGGGGCAAATCACGCTGCGAACCGCGCATGCCCATGGACCGGTCGCGCTGCGGCATGTCTTGACCGAGGCATCCCAGGCCGCTGCACGGACGAAGGGACCTACCGTGCCGCCGATGTCCAATTAGTCCGTAGCCGGGGCGCGACGTTCGAGGCACTTGCGGCAACCGGCACGACATCCTTGCTGCAAGGGGCACATCGTCCATGACGGGACCGTGTATGTCGAGCATGGAACAGACTGGCCTGTGCGCCGGCAGAGATCCGAACATCAACGCGCCGACGTCTTCCGGCAGATCGGAAGACTTGGAGCGGAGATCATTATCACCCGCACAACCTCCCGACTCAACGGCTGGCTTAGTCGTTACCAATTCAAAGAAGCACTGCCCTCTTACCGCCGCACGGGCAAGGGAAAAGGCCGTGGTGGCCGTCTCAGACCACCGTACCCATGCTCATCTGCGAAAGGCGGATATGCGTTCCTTGAATCAAGGATGCGGACACGGGGAGGGCAACAACCTTTGCTTTGCTGTGTGGTTCGTGCGGCTGGAAGGTCGGTACCCCAGGCCTGGCTAGCTGAGGCTAAATTTCGCAGGGACTCCAACAGCTGTCTTTCCAGAGGGAACGTCTTTGGACACCACTGCCCCCGCACCAATCTTTGCCCCTCGCCCAACAGTGATGCCGCCGAACAATGTGGCGCCAGTGCCTAGATAAACGTCACTCTCAATTTTTGGCACGCTGAAAGTGTCGGACCCGGATTGGCCGATGGTTACTCGATGATAAATCGTCACGCCCGCACCTATTTTCGCGTTGGCATTGATGATCACGCCACGCCCACCGTGCGGAAGTCGCAACCCCGGGCCACACTCAATGCTGCCGGGAAGTTCAGCACCTATAACGCCTTGAATCCAGAACAAATCCAGAATCTTCACTAAGGGCTTGAGAATAATCTTCAGACGGCTACGATGGGCTGATTGATTTAGCCTAAAAGCCAAAACAGTTGCCCTATCAAAAAGTCTGCTATTACGCGCAAAATCGGCACGTAAGTAGCGCAAGAGTGAGTATCTCATGCGTGAATCATACATTTTCCAGAGTAATCCGCATAGTCGATGTCGCGAATACTGTCAATAATCATTCAGACTCGCTAGGATGGCTGCCTCGCCAGCAGTCCCGGGTTCGACTGACATATGCCTCTTTGACCGAAATACTAGAACCAGGCATCAGAGATGCTAACACTACTGCTGTTCGTAAGTGACGCGGTCAGACGGAAAAGACCGCGCGGATTGCATCTCTTGCGTTCTAATAGTTTTCTCGAATTCACCGAGAACAAGTCCATTTTTTTGAAGTCCAAAAGCGCCATCGCGGGTATCGGAGCGGACGTTGGAAGCAGCCAGAGTCGACTGTTCCTGGTCGTGGCTATAGTAACTGTACGAGTATGCATCGGGTCCCTTGGCCGGAAGCCTGTTTAGGACCACACCGAGCACATTGGATCCCACCATTTTCAGCGCATTAAGAGATTTTTCGAGATCTTGTTGTCTGAGCTTTTTTGAACCAACTACTACGACAACTCCACCGACGTGCTGCGACAGGACGGCGGCGTCCGTGACGGGAAGCAGCGGCGGGGCATCGATTACCACCGTGTCAAACACCTCTTCAAGTCGTACGATGAGCTGCTTCATTTCGTCTGATCCCAGGAGTTCACTGGGATTGGGCGGGATCTGTCCAGAAGTTAGAACGTACAGGTTGTCGTCTCCCCATGGCTGAAGAAGGTCGTTGATGTCGACCTGACCAACCAGGGCTGTAGTAAGGCCTGCATTTCTTTCCAGTCCAAGGTATTCGTCTACCATGGGTCGCCGAAGATCCGCATCCACAAGGCAGACCGATTGGCCGGCTTGGGCTAGCGCAATCGCCAAATTCGTGGCTGTGGTGCTCTTACCTTCGCCGGGCAACGAGGAGGTGAGGAGGACTGTTCTCGCCTGCCCAGAGACGTTGGCAAACTGAAGGTTGGTGCGCAGTTGGCGGAATGATTCCGCACGAGGGCTCTGTGCCGCCGTTTGCGTCAGGAGCGGCTTCCGTACCGCATCTTGGTCAAAAGAAATCCCGCCAAGGAGGGGGACATCAGTCACCCTCCGAAGATCTGATTCCCCTCTGACCTTATTATCGAGCGTGAACCTCAGCACTGCGACTACAATGCCAATGAACAATCCGACTAGAAGGCCAAGCAAGATGTTCACGCGGGTGTTAGGCGCGGACGGTTCCGAGGGAGCTTTTGCGGGCTTGATTACCGACAAACTAACCGGCGAAGAACCGGTCCCATTCTTTGGCTTTTCCAGGGTGTCAACGGCAGTAATGAGACTGTTCGCCACCGCCTGTGCAATTGCGGCAGCCTGCACGGGTGACTTGTCAGAGACAGAGATCTCTATGAGCACTGTCTTTGCATCTGTACTGGCTTTCACGCTGGACCCGAGCTCTTCTGCACTGACGGCGAGCCCCAGAGAGTCAATAGCAGGCTGCAACACCATAGGCGAGTTAACTGTCTTTATATACGACTGCACTCTTGCCTCACCGAAGGTATTCCCCTGCTGCAACTCTTGAACTGAACCTGAATTCTGAATCGCCACGAATAGCTGCGTCTCGGCAGTGTAAGTCGGCTTCGTCAGCACTGAAGCTCCAGCTCCTGCAAGGAGACCTGTCAGCGTGGCGGCGACAACCAATATCCAGTTGCGGCGCAAAATTCGCAAGTAGTCGCGTAGATCCAAGACTCGGGTCCCCCTGTTTGGTCGCTGGGGACCACCGTTCGGCGTGCCACCAGAACGACATCGTTTGTGCGTTCCTCGTTATTCTACCCGGCGCCCGGCAGCGCTAACTTCGGTTTGGATCCCGGGATCTAGCCCGGGGTTTTCATGAGGGTGGCGCCCGCCGGGTGTGTTAAAGCGACGAAAGGTGCTTCTGAGCTGGGAAAATA
>NZ_PJIW01000033.1:0-24221 GCF_002929755.1 Arthrobacter sp. 4R501
TTCCGATCCACCCGAAAAGTCGCGATTCATACTCATTCGGCAATAAACCCGACGGCCTTCGGACGGCATACGACATGGCAAAGGGGCAGTATGTCCGACCCGGTGCGCGAAGCGCGCGAGCAGTTGATTCGCGTTGGCCTAAGTGGAAAGTACGCGTCCAGCGACGCCGTCCCGGATGTGATTGTCCGAAGCTGGCGCCGATCGATCAGCAGCGCAGTAAAAAGCTCCGTCGCGTCTCAGCGTTATCAGGACGTCGACACAGACTCACTGCTGTGTCGGGCTGCAGTGCCCGTCCTCGACCGGTGGCAGCACCAACTGGCAGACACCGGCACAACGCTCTTCCTGAGCGATCGCGGCGGCAGCATCGTGGCCCGGCGAACCAGTGACAACAGTGAGCGACGCCGACTCGACAGCGTGCACGCAGCAGAGGGCTTCGACTACTCCGAGGACGCCATCGGCACCAATGGACTCGGGACTTCCATGGTGGAAAGGCGCCCCATATTCGTTAACGGTAGCCAGCACTACAATGACGCATTGGCCGCTTTGGCGTGTGCGGCCGCCCCGGTCTATACGCCGGCAGGTTTGGTCGTGGGCTCAGTCTCACTTGGAGGGCCTGTCGAGGCTGCAAGCCCAATCATGCTGTCGCTCACGCGGGAGATCAGCCAACAGATCGAGGAGAGGTTGCGGGCCTCCTCCAGGCCCCAAGACCTTGCGCTGGCGATGTCTTTCATGCGCTTCACCAGCTCACAGCGACCCACAGTGGTGATGGACAAAGAGTCCATCCTTGCCAACACGCCGGGCCTGCCTTACGTCAACGTCGCATCACACGTCATGCTCTGGGAACTGATCAACTCCCACAACTGGTCCTCCAACAGCACGCTTCGCCGTCATTTGGAGGAGACTTTCATTGAGATCACGGCAAGGAGGGTCGTGGATGGGCCGCGCGAACACTTCGTGGTTCACTTTTCCAGTTTTGGCGAAACTCCAGACCACGATTCTGGAGTGGCGGCGCCCTCTAAGACGACCATTACCACGCTAGGGCGGGATAACACCGCCCCAGCAGTTGTCGTCGTTGACGGACCGCGTGGTTCTGGACGGGCGACTGTAGCCGGACGGCTGCGCACCACGCGAGAACGTGTGGCACGTCTTGAAGTGTTTGTCGTATCCGCAGCGGCGGCTCCGCCGTGGACGACCGTGGAGGGCCTCTTAGCCGGCGGCACGGACGTCCTGATCCGGCGCGTGGAGGAGCTAGCCGAGAACGAGATCCCCAGTCTCGCCGGCGTCGTGGAGCGGCAACGGAAGGCGCGTGCAGCTGGGCAACGTGCCAGCAGCCTGTTGCTGACCTCCTGGCGCGACCGAGCTGCGCCGATTGTCCAGGCGTTTATCGATGCCGCCGGACCAGCGGAGCATACTGAGTGCTTGGCTCAGCGCCCGGAAAGGATTCCCGGTCTGGTGAGGGTCCTCCTGAACGTCGTTGATCCGGAAGCGCGTCACACCATTTCGCCGGCTGCTCTGCAGTCGATGGTCCAGTGGAACTGGCCCGGCAATATCAGCGAACTCGCTGACACCGTGGCAGGCCTCGTACGTGAGGCAAAAGGATCAGTCATCGAACGACGACACTTGCCGAAGCATCTACAGCAGTCACCGCCACGACGCCACATGAGCATGATGGAGACGGCAGAGCGCGGGGCCATCATCAGGGCGCTCGACGCAGCCGGAGGCAACAAATCCGAGGCCGCAGCGCTGCTGGGTATGGGGAGGACGACCCTGTATCGGCGGCTGCGCCAACTTGGCCTTGATACGGGCGAAGGGTCGATCTGATCTTCAAGGCCGCGCTTCGCCGATGTCACGGCCCGCGTCGGGCCATCGAGGCTGATGACTTCGTCCACTACGGCCTGTAGGGCCGGACTTGTGTCGTCCCGACGCCACCCTGCCCTCAGGTGGATATCGGCGGTCGAGTCATTAGGAGGGACGAACACCACATGTGGGTCCTTCGCCTTACGCGCGACAGGCGCCAGTGTCAGATTGCATCCAACTTCGGCGCTGACCATTGACAACGCCATCTGCGCGTCCGGGGCCGCCCTACGATGTCGGCAACAAGGCCGTTGGCATAGGCCAGCCTTCGAGGCCACTCCGGCATGACTGCGCCTTCGGAGAGGGTTAGCGAGATGAGGCCTCGCCAGCAAGCCTGGCACGCTGCTGGGCCACTAGTTGGTCAGTAGAAGCGCTGGCGAAGCATTCCGCACGAGTCCACGCGTCGTCGTCGGCGATCGGACCGCGACTTCCGCTCCGCGCAAAGGCACGAGCAACTCGGTAACAGGGGCATTCAACGCCTGTCCAGTGGAAGTGTCAGCGCGGAACGGGTATTGCGGTCCAGCAGGCGAGTCCCAAGTTCGGCCGCAAGTTGTTTAATCGTCCGGCGGCGGGGCGGACGGGCGATGGGGAGCCGTTCGGCGGCGCGCCCGAAAATGAAGTTCCTGGGCAACTATTAGGAATGCCTGCAGTTGTCCGGCGCCCATGAGGAAATCTTCGTGCGCCGGACAGAACTGTGCAGAATTTGGACACGCTAATCAATTGCGGGTAATCCACAGGCAGGATGAGGATGTGCCGCAACTGCGGGACATCCCTGCAGCTCACCGACGAGCTTGTGGGCAGTTACGGAACGATCCCGGGAGACGGACGGCACGGAGTTGACCAGAAGTGTTGAATAAGGCTCGAAGGCTTCGCCTAGGCCGCAGCACGGGGCAGCTCCACGGAGAGGCCCGGTCGATCTCTGCGCCTCTTGATCAAATGCTCCCACTAGAGCTGAAGGAGACAACATGTCAGGACGTGTAGAGGGACGCAGCATCCTCATCACAGGTGCAGGGAGCGGTATGGGCCGGGTCATCGCCATCGCGCTTGCAAAAGAAGGGGCGAACATAACTCTCTTCGATCTAAACCTTGCAGCGGCCAACGCTGTGAAGGACGAAATCACCCTTGCGGGCGGTAGCGCCGTTGCTGCTTCGGGTAACGTCGTCGACCGAGCCGACGTCGCCATGGCGGTCCAGACCAGTGTCGATTCCTTCGGTCAACTCGACTGCATGTTTGCTATTGCGGGCATAATAAAGCCGACACACTTCCTGGAGACCACCGAAGAGAACTTCCGAAGCACCCTGGACGTGAACGGCCTGGGAACTCTTATCTGCCAGCAAGAGGCTGCGAAGCAGATGATCAAACAGGGCAAGGGTGGCAAGCTCATAGTCACATCGTCCATCGCGGGCCGGCAAGGTTACCCGAATTTCGCATCTTACTGCGCTAGCAAGTTCGCGGTGACCGCTTTGAACCAGTCGGCTGCCCATGCATTGGCGAAGCACAAAATCACGTCCAACGCCTTTGCGCCCGGCGTTGTGGACACCCCGCTATGGAAGAAGCTCGACCTGGACCTCATGGACATGGGAGATACATCCCGTCCTGGCGAAGCATTCGAGTCCTTTTCCGGAGCGAACCTGATCGGCCGCAAAGGCGTTGCGGAGGACGTGGTTGGCACGGCCCTCTACCTCGCATCTTCGGACTCCGACTATATGACTGGCCAGACCATCATGATCGATGGCGGTATGGTACTCGTCTAACGTCACCAATATGCTTGGATGCTTCGAAGGGGCCAGCGCCGAACGAGGAGATCGAACTTCTCGATCGGCGCTGTCCCGTTAGGGCAGAGCACCTTCGACGAGCTCATGTGCCTCTGCGGAAGGCACATGGTTTATGGGTTCGGCGACCATTCTCAGCAACCTCGACGAAGCGCAGTCCGGACTCATGGGACGTTTGCTTTCTAGCGTGGATGAGTACTCCAGCCAAGCCTTCCACGATACTCAGCGCCCCGGAACTATGCGCGGCCTTCCTGGATTTTCAGCGACGACCCCTGGCGAGCTGTTTTGGACTCGGCACCGCATCCACTTCCGCTGGACCTGCTCTGCGCCCAAACCGTCTACGGAACCAGCTCGAGGCATCAGCGCTCAAGCTGCTTGACTGAAAATTGGCGTACCACGGCTTTGGTACTCAGCCGCCGATTACTCCCGCGAGGCAGTCACGGATCCTGACAATGTCCGGGGAGCGCCGCGTCCAAAGCTCCTTTCCACGACATGGCCGGCACCAGGCCGCGACAGATGGCAGGAACCACCGCTGCATCCAGGCTTCCGCGCCCGTTTAGGGCCCGATAGACGGTTCAAGCGCGAGGCGCACGTCCGGTTGTCCAGAACAGCGGAGTGTGTCGTTTTGCTAATTTGGCGGGGCGCCGGCTTTGTTCTGGGTGCCAACAGGAAACCCCGAAGCTCCAGGTCGCTGGCGACTCCCCGATTCACTGACGGCCCTGTTCTGCCGCTTGGCACGGCGTGGACGGTCGTTGCCAGAAGCCTTTTTGAACCTTGCAGCGGATCTCCCTGCTCACTGTCCACTGACTCCCCCGAGCTCCGCGGCAATTGTACTGGGTACGGGCGGCGGGCACGTATCAGGTCCGCTATCTTAAACCGATCCGACTCGGAGAGACTGGGCGGAGATCAGCGCACGCCGTTGCCGAGAAACCGACGGGGCGCCCGGGACTTCCCGGGTCCTTTCATCTCTGCCAAAATTGCAACTCCCAATGCGGACAGTTGTTGTAGCGACCATTGGTGCCACGCCCCCGAAGCGCTCACGCCGTTCCACTCGGACATCTTGCCTGGCGTCGTTTAGGCCGATACGGGCGGTGGTGCCGTTTGACCCGTCACAGGGCCTACCCGGGCCGGGGTCGCAAACATTCCCCCACGCAGACCGCGGTTTTGACGCTTCACGCATCTATCGCCGTGCCTTCCAAGGAAGGCTCCCGATCTTCCAGATTTCTCTGGGACCAGGTACTCGGTCGACCACGCCGGTGGATTTCCCGGGGCGCTCCGCTGGCAAGACAGGAGCGCCCCGGGAACCATGCTGTCCCTTTTTGGGTGAGAAGGTTCTCTCTCAGGTGACGGCTAGGTGAGGCTGGCGCCGCCTCACAGAGGCGTTGTGGGCAACCACTTTAGCGATGGCGAACTCCAAAAGGATCACCACCAGCAACAGGACACCCGTGAAGAGCTCGGTAACGAAGGCCTTGACACCGATCGACGACATCCCCGCGGCGAGGACTGCGGTGATCACGATACCGAACGCGACGTTTATCATGCCTCCGCGCCCACCGGTGAGGCTGACTCCGCCAATGAGGACTGCGGCCAGCGCTAGAAGCAGCATGTTGGCCAGTCCATCGGGCGTTGCAGACCCGCCGCGGAAGGACGACAGTGCGCCTGCCAAGGCGCCGCAGCCGCCCGAAATGGCAAACGCGAGCACCAAACGCGATTTGAGCTTGACCCCCGATGCGACAGCCTCCTGACGGGCTCCGCCGATCGAAGATATCTCACGGCCCCATCGTGTCCGCGACAGGAAGATGCCAAGAACGGCGAGCACCGCGATGGTTGTCAGGGACAGGGGCGTGAAGACCCAGATCCGGACCATGAGTGCGTCGCTCAGGTTGTAGTCGGTGAGGGTGACCGGGACGCCGCCGGTCGCCAGCCAGGTTGCGCCGCGGAGCAGGATCAGCGTTCCGACCGTGAATACAAGCGAACTGATTCCCAGCCGAGCAATCACCCAACCTTGGAGCGAGCCGAGCAGTACACCCACGACTGTAGCGATGAGAATGCTTGCGATCAGGCCAAGGTCGCCGAGCTGTACGGCAATAGCCCCTGCAAAGGCGGCCATCGACGCAACTGAGAGGTCGAACTCCCCCGCGATCATTGTGACCGCCAGCCCGGCCGCGATGACACCCAGCGGGATGAGCCGTTCAAGCGACGAGAAGAGCGCAGCCTCGCCACGGAAGCTGGGTGAGACCACCGCCATGATGCCGATAACCAGGATGAGGACGAGGATTTGGAGCGCGTACTTGAAGGCGAACTCCTTGGCTGCATTCATCGAGTACTGACCTTTCTAAGAACATGAAGAACTACGACGAGTACGACGACGATGCCGCCGACAAGGAACACGCGCCAGCCGGCGTCGAGACCATGCAGGAGCATGATGTTTCCCAGGGCCACAATGAGCAGCGCACCGAGCGCAGACCGGGTGGGTGATCCTTCACCGCCGGATACTGCCGTGCCCCCAACCAGAACCGCCGCAATGACGTCCATGGTGAGTCCGGCAAGGTCATTCGCCTGCATCTGATGCAGTTGTGAGGCATTCAGTGCTCCGGCGACTCCGAGCCCCACCCCAAACGAGATGAAAGCCCAGATGGTGGTCGCTTGGGCAGAGATGCCGCTGTTCCTCGCTGTGGCGCGGTTGGCGCCGAGCAAGTGGATGTTGCGTCCGATAAGTGTGTGTTCGGTGAGGAACCAGGCAACGGCCGTGAAGAGCACGAAAATGTAGACAGGCAGCGGGATTTCCAGGAAGGTCCAGGTTGCCAGCCACGCCACGTCAACGCTGCCCGCAGTGACCACCGCACCTTTGGTGGTGATGGCCACCAGACCATAGATAACCGAACCCACGGCGAGGGTGGTGATAACGGGGTTGAGACCCGCTCCAACGATGAGGCCCTGCATGACCCCGAGTGCGACCGAGAGCAGGACGGCGGCGCCGAGCCCCGCGAGCGCCGATCCGGTCAATCCTGAAACTGCGAGGAAGATGATCCCGGCGAGCACCGTGGACGATGCAATACCTAACGAGAAGAAGTTGCCGGAAATCGTGATGGCGGTCATCGACACAGCGATGATCCCGACGATTGAGGTGTTGATGAGAATGGCTCGGACGTTCGCAAACGTTGCGAAGTCGGGCGTGCTGAGTGCCGACACAGCAAACACTGCCACCAGAAGAAGCGGGAGCGTGTAGTTGTTGATGAAGCGCACCAAGCTGCCCCGGTGTGATGGCGCTGTGAAATTGGCGGCAATGGTTGCTGCTGTACTAGTCATGATTCACTTCCTCACGATGCATTACTTCGCGAACGAGGGCGGATTCGGTCCACTCTTCGGCTGGGCGGATTGATGTTTGTTCGCCGCGGTAGTAGGTGGCGATTGTGTCAGAGAGACCCAGAACCTCGTTGGTGTCCGAGGAGCTGACTATTACGCCTACCCCGGAGTCGCTGAGCCGTCGAAGCTGCGCGTAGATGTCGGCGCGCGCTCCGATATCCACGCCGCGGGTAGGCTCCTCTACGAGGAGGACCCGCGGGTTGATTCCCAGCCATTTGCCGAGGGCCACCTTCTGCTGGTTCCCACCGGAAAGCGTTCCGACGTTCGAGTTCATGCGTTTGAGGTCGATAGCGAAGTGAGCTGCATAGCGATTCGTCTCGTCGACCTCCGCCCGTGCGCTTACAAACCCTACTGCGGACAACCGGTGCAGCCAGGGCGACGATAGGTTCCGGCGGATCGGAACTCCTGCAAAGATCCCGTCCTTCTTGCGATCAGCGGAGCAGTACGCGACGCCCGCGGAGATGCCGTTCTGCCGCCCGTGAGTGTTGAGTGGCCGGCCGTCGACGATTATTTCACCGGACACAATTTCGCCGACGCCGGCAAATGCCTCCATCAGCTCAGATGTTCCAGAGCCAAGCTGTCCCGTTAGCCCCAGGATCTCACCCCTTCGGAGAGTCAAATTGATCTCCGATCGGAGCTCGGGAATCCGGAGTCCGCGTGCCTCCATCACGACATCACCTACGGCGGCGGCCTTTCCGGGATAGAGGTGGCCCAGTTCCCGGCCGATCATCTTGGCGACAATCGTCTCGACGTCGAGCTCTTTGACCTCGAGAGGGGCCTCGCTCATGCCGTTACGGAAAACGGTGACGCGGTCAGCAATCTCGAAAACTTCACCCAGCCTGTGGGTGACATAAACAACGCTCCGCCCCTCCGACGCGAGACGTTTGACGGCACCAAGCACTCGGACGATCTCCGCATCCGAGAGGGCGGCGGTCGGCTCGTCGAAGATGATGACCTTGGCATCCCTGGCAAGCACGCGCGCAATCTCAAGAAGTTGCATCTCGGCAACTGAGAGTTCCTCAACCGGCGTAGACGGGTTCAGGTCCGCCAGCCCGACGCGCCCAAGAATCGCCACGGCGTTGTCATTCAGCTTGCGGGGGCTCCACCACCAGGGCGCGGCCAGCTGACCGAGCACGAGGTTCTGTGCCACGGTCATCGTTCCGACCGTGCTGAACTCCTGCTGGACGACGGCGATTCCCGCAGCTTGTGACAGCGAGACGCTTGAGATGTTTGCTGGCGTTCCGTCGATCTCGATGGAACCCTTGTCGGGTGAGACGAGGCCTGAGATGACCTTGACGATCGTGCTCTTGCCTGCGCCGTTCTCGCCCAACAGGGCCATGACCTCGCCGGCTCGGAGCTCGAAGTGCACGTCCGACAGGGCGTTCACTGCTCCGTAAGACTTGAAGATGCCGCTCGCCTTAAGGCGGAGGGGAGTGCTTCCAGTCATTGGTTTCTCCTCGGTTTACATGGGTGGTGCAAAAATGCGCACACCGGATAGGTGCGGAGCCTCGGATAGCTCCGTTTGAGGGAGGTATCCGAAGCTCCGCGGTTGAAACGGACTCCAGTTGTGAGGTCCTATTTGCCCATCAATTTGTCGAACGAGAGGCCCCAGATGTCGAATGAGGCGTTGTTTTCGGCTGTCACCTGGGGGTTCATCATGTACGTGGCCGTATGCGGGGCTTCGACCTTGAGTTCGGGCTTGTTCGACGAGGATTCAATGGTGACTTCGCCTGGCTGCACCTGTCCTGTGGCGATGTACTGGGCGGCGGTCCGAACGACGAGTGCGCCCTCGATCACGGGAGACTGCAGGGTAGCCGACCAGATCTTGCCGCTGCGCAGGTTCGTCATGTCGCCGGAAGAGGTTCCGGTGATCAGGATGACGTCTTTTCCCGGCTTCAGCCCGTTTTGTTCCAGCGCCTGCACGACACCATTGGCTACGTCGTTGCTGTGTGCATAGACGATGTCGATGCCCTGTCCAAGGAAGCGCGGAATGACCTGGCTGGCTGCTTTGAAACCGCCCTGAGCGTCAACAGTCGGGGTGGGTTCGACGGCGAGCACATTGAACGCGCCGGGCGTGGCTTCCGCGAAGGCTTTCTCTCGGTCGTCACCAGCGGCGTACCCGGCAGTAAACCGGATCTCTACCACGTTAGGCTTGCCATCGGGCCCGTGAAATTTGACCCCCTCGGCCTTGAGCTTCTCGACGGCGGCAAGGGCGTTTAGTGCGGCTTCCTTGCCGATGCCCGTGTCCGAGACCCCCGCGTACGCTTTCACGTATTTGGACGCCTCGGGGGTGACCAGGTTGTTGAACTGGATGACCGGTGCCTGCGCAGAAAGCAGTCGAATTGAGTTCGTTGCGGCTGCGGCGCCGGCCGGCCACATCAAGACTGCGGCCGCACGCTCACCGGTGGCGAGCCACTCCTGGACCTGCTGATCCTGCTCAGTTTGGTCCCAGTTGTTCTCCACAATGTTGACGGTGTAATTGAGGGACTTTGCTTCGTCCTTGATTGACTGGGAGGCAGCCGCCAGATACACGTTCGAGGTCGAAGGCATGAAAACCTTCAAAAGAGCGCCACCGCCATCTATGCTTCCAGTGCCGGCAGCTTGGGTGCCGACGTTGGCGCCCGGAGAAGGATTGCCGTTAGTGCCGCAAGCGGCAGTAGTGGAAATTAGACCGGCAGCCAAAACCGCGACAGCGATTTTTCTCCATGTAGCCAGATACGGATGATGCATTTTCTATGCTCCTTTGAATAGAGTGGGTTCGGGCTAGAAATGCAGGAGAGGTACAGAGAATTCTGTGTATGGGGCAACGCCATTTCGTTCCACGTGCTTCGTAGGGCTGCGGGCGTATTCCTGACCTGTTCCCAGGATTTAGCCCGAGTTATTGGATTCTTGCGTAGAAACCCCCCGGGATCCGCGCTATGTACAGAACTTGAACACGTTACGTTGAGGGCGTCCGCTCACCAGAGCGCCGGCGCCTCAGGCTCCGGAGGTCAGTTGTACCCGCCGGGGCCGATCACCTCTAATTCGGCGTCCAATACCAAAGATGGACGACGTTATGGATGTTTATAGGTCAAAGTAGGAGAGCTTCTCCCCCTGATCACGTTGTCGCGACGGACAGGTTGGAGAAGAAGGCAACGGTTCCGATGTCAACGAAAAGCCCGACGCTGCCACGGGCCGGCTGTGCCTTGGTTTCAGTGAGATCCAGAATCTTCGTCCCGTCGATCATGACCCGCAGACTCCTGTCCTGCACTTCAATGCGCAGACGGATCCATTCGTCCGGGCCGATGTCGGCCCCGGACTCGTAGCGGCCGTCCGGGTACTCCTCGCGGAGGCGTTCATACTTCCATTCCGGGTACGCGAAATACTGCACCGCACGGTCTATCCGAGGCCCCGGCGGGTCAACCTTAGCCCCATTGAGAGGCCGGATATAGACAGCCTCAAAGCTGTCCAGGCTGTCCGTTATCCGGTAGGCAAGGCCAGCGAATGCCCGCGCAAAGTCGGGCGCATTCGCACTGAGCCGGCTCAGCACATCGACTTCGACGGTGCCATTTTCGAAATCCGCGGGTATCAGGACGAATGTGGGCTGGTCTATGTAGTCGATGCCAGGGACGCCTGAGGCGGCGGCGGCGGTCAGTTCGATGCGAAGTGCCTGACGGCCTGCAACACTGACGCTCTCGGCTGTGACGGAGTTCAGCGAGGCCCCGGCGGGCAGGTTTTCCAGTGCACGCACCGCCGTGCTGTTCGGCTTCAGATCGTTCATCATGAGTTCCTTTCCTCGGAATGTCCCTAGGGAACGTCGGATTGTCCGCCCAGCGTGACCACGAGCTTGCCGGTCACCGAGACGTCCTCCATGTCCTGGTGCGCCTGGACAATGTCCTCAAAGGGATAGACCTTCCCGATCGGAACACGCACCTCCCCTGTTGCCACCGCGTCGAGGAATTCCTGGAGGACGGCTCCGGGGAGGTCTTGGGCACCGCCTGAATAGGCCGTGAGCCGCACACCGTTGGGGATGTAATCAATAGGGTAGAAGTCCGGCACCGTCCACTCGTCCGACAGCATGCCTGTAAAACACACCGCCCCGTGCACCGCGGTGGCCCGAAGTGTGTCGTGCAAGGTCGGCGTTCCAACGAGCTCAACAGCGCCGCCCACACCATCGGGAAAGATCTCCCGGACCTCTTTGGCGATGCTTCCGGTGTCGATGATGGCATGGTCTGCTCCGGCGTCGAGCAGTGCCTGCGCCTTTGTGGAGTTCCGGGTGGTGGCGAGGACGGTGATGCCGCGGCGTTTGGCCAGGACGACCAGCGCCATGCCGATCGATGAGGTGCCGCCTCGGATCAGGAGGCTGCTGCCGCGGGCGGCGTTGACGCCGACGGTCAGCGATCCATTGGCGGTTTGCAGCATTTCCGGAACTGCACCCAGGATGGCCCAGTCAAGATGGCTTGTGAACGGGACGACATTCGACGCTGGCACCGTGACGTACTCGGCGTACCCGCCGTCGAACGTTCTGCCCATGCCGCCCATCAGGGCGGCCACCTGGCTCCCCGCGTCAAACTCTCCGCCGGGTGCCTCCACCACCACGCCCGTGGCTTCGATGCCGGGGATGCGGGGAAAGGAGCCAAAGGATCCCAGACCACGCCGGAAATGCAGTTCGGAACGGTTCAGACCAAAAGCATGGACCTTCACTAGGACCCAACCGGGCCTGGCAACTGGCCGGGGCACCTCCCGTATTTTCAGGGCGTCCGGGCCCCCGGGTCCGTCGAGGACGACGGCGCGCATCAGGTCAGGCATGGTCCTTCATTCCTTGTGAATCGGTGTCATGTGAAATATCCAGCTTCACTGGGTTAGCCATGGATGGTTCTGTTTGGCGCGCAGCAGTCTCGGGACCGCGCCGGATGGCCGGGATGGCGGCGAGCGCAACGGCCGTTATCAAGAGTCCGGGCACAAGGGGCCATTTGGTCGATTCAGTAAGCGTCTGCACGGCGTAGGGAGCGATGCCGCCGAAGATCGTGGTGGCAACAGTCCCGCCGATCGCCAAGGCGGTCAGGCGCCCCCTGACATCGAACTGTTCAGGAATCGCCGACGCCCCCACGGCACTGAGGCTGCCCGCAAGACACGCAAGCACCACCACCGCCGAGACCGCGACTTCCACGTTCGGTTGGCCGGCCGCAGCGAACATCGGGACCGGGAGCACAATCGCCGCGGCCGCAAGGACCAACAGAGTGGCACGCCGCCCATACCGGTCGGACAGCCAACCTGCCACGGGAGAAGTAAGGACGACGACGCCGGCCGCAAGCGTTGCCAGACCCATGGCCGAGGATTCGCTCCATTCCTGGACCGAAATCAGGTACGTGGGCAGATAGATGATCCCCACATAATAGGCAGCCGAGCACAGTCCCGAAATGAAGAACGTACGAACTACCGCACGCCACTGACGCCGCAAAATACGTACTACTGGCTCCCTCTGTGCTGCCAGTCGGCTTTGCATGAACAACGGCGTTTCGGGGAGGGCCGACCGGAGAGCCAGGATCACCGCAGCGAGAACGCCGCCCACAACGAAGGGGATCCGCCACCCCCACTCCTCGACCTGGGAAGCGGAAAGCGACAGAACCGTCAGGGCCGAAATGCCGGCCGCCAGCAACGCACCGATTTCGCTGGCCGCCGCAGCCAATGAGGTAACCAGTCCGCGGTTCCTTGCCGTGCTGCTCTCCAGGAGGTAGGTCATAACCCCGGTGTATTCGCCGCCAACAGAGAACGCCATAACGCAACGAAGGGCAAGAAGCCACAAGGCCGCCGATTCACCCACCTGGGCAAATGTGGGCAAAGCAGCCATCCCGGCCGTGGCCAGGAACATCAACGCCATCGACGCCAGAAGAACCGGGCGCCTTCCCCACCGATCACCCACATACCAAACACCAACCCGCCCACGGGGCGCAGCAGATACGAGACAGCAAACGTCCCCAGTGTCATCAGGACGCCCGTCGGGCTGTCGCCAAAAAAGACCCGGGACAGTACTGAACTCAGGAAGAGGAACAGGGTGAAGTCGTACCACTCCACCACGGTCGAGACCACAGCTATGGCGAGGCGGCCGCGGGAAAGACCCGGCCTGCCGGAACCGGGGACAAGCAATGAGGGCATGGGAGGTCCTTCAACGGAGGAGGCGAAACCCCAGCATATACCTCGAAACGAGGTAACGACGAGATAATGCCTCGTTCCGACATATTCATGTCATGTAGCATGGCGTTCGTGCTGGAATTGATGATTTTGGGCTTCCTCGCAGAGGGCCCGCTCCACGGCTATGAACTGCGCCGGAAAATGAACGAACTGTACGGCTTCGCCCGTGAAATCAGTGACGGGAGCCTGTACCCGGCCATCCAACGCCTGATCAAAGCCGGCGCCATCGTCCGGCATGTCGAGAAAGGACGCGCCGCGCAGCGCCACACGCTAGAACTCACACCAGAGGGCAGGAAAGAACTCCACCAGCGACTGCGGAGTGCATCAGCCGGCGACGTGACCGACCTCGGCAAGTTTATGGTCGTTCTCGCCTTCCTGTCCCAGCTTCCCGACATCAACGACCAGCACGACGTACTCCGGCGCCGCCTCCAGTTCCTCGAGGCCCCAGCCAGCTTCTTCTACGACAACGGCCGCCCGCTGCGCCGGGCAGAAATACAGGACGTCTACCGCAAAGGCATGCTCACCATCGGCCAGGCCGCCAGCCGTGCCGAAATCACCTGGATTCGGCAATCCCTGGGCATCTGACTTACGAAGTTAACTATCGGCGTTAGAAAATCCCTGGAAAACTGGGGAAAAGCGCTCGCCGGAGGCCATTTAGGCGGGCGGCCAAAATCCTGTTGGCCGCCCTGAGGG
Source organism: Arthrobacter sp. 4R501 (assembly GCF_002929755.1). Classification (NCBI taxonomy): domain Bacteria; kingdom Bacillati; phylum Actinomycetota; class Actinomycetes; order Micrococcales; family Micrococcaceae; genus Arthrobacter; species Arthrobacter sp. 4R501. Next base: position 13,857 of record NZ_PJIW01000033.1, read on the forward strand.
CGGCAGGTGCGAGCGGGATGGCAGCGACCGCACGATGTTCGCGGATGCCCTGGCTATTCGGCCGAAGGCTTTCTCTTGTTCAGCGTTCCAGCCCGAGGTCCCACGGCGTAATCCGGCCATCGAACCGGACAGCCGTGGCCTCCACCATGATCAGGCAGGCTCCCCCTGCAGCCCGGCTGGCGAGGTGCGTCAGATGACAATCCGTGGGGCACCCCGTTTCGGGGCCGCGGCTCTCCGCCGAGTACATGCACTAAGCGACATCCACACGCGGTTGGGTATCTCCAACGACCTGACGGTGTAGGGCTCAAAAAGGGAACTCACGGCTCGACTCCTTAGTGCAAGGGATTTTTGGGCAGACGACGCCCGTCGAACCAAAGCGCCATCCAGGTTACCCGCGGTCCAATACCTATTACAGGGAGGATTTATGCAGTTCGCTGCAAAGATGCTTGTCATTGCAGCGCGCTCTCCCTTAGGTGACTATTACGAAATTGTCATCAATAAGCACCCTAATAAGTATTGGACTGTATAGCCGGCAGCTGGGATCGTAGTCCTAAGACAAACTGCCTTCAGAAAGAGTTCAGGACGATGAGCAATTACGCAACCACCAACCCGGCAACCGGAGAACGCGTTGCCGAGTTCCCGTCCCTCAGCGACGAGGACGTACAGGACGTACTGAAGCGCTCATTCACGCAATACCGTGAATGGCGCGCCGTCCCGCTCGCCGAACGAGCTGCCATCCTCAGCCGGGTTGCCGAGCTGCACCGCGAACGCTCCGACGAGCTGGCCGCCATGCTGACCCTTGAAGTAGGAAAGACGACGGCGGAGGCCAAGGGCGAGGTTGCCCTCGTCGCCTCCATCTATGACTACTACGCGGACAATGCCGAGCGCTTCCTCCGCGAGGAGCCCCTGGACGTCAAGGGGACCGGCAGGGCTGTGGTCCGCACCGAACCCATCGGACCCCTCATTGGCATCATGCCGTGGAACTTCCCGTACTACCAAGTGGCCCGGTTCGCCGCGCCCAACATCGCGCTCGGCAACACCGTCATCCTGAAGCACTCCCGCAATTGCCCGCAGTCGGCGCTGGCCATCGAATCGGTCTTCCGGGATGCCGGGCTGCCGGCCGACGTCTACATCAACGCGTTTGCCACCAGCGGCCAGATCGCCACAATGATCGCGGACCCGCGGGTGCAGGGCGTCTCCCTGACGGGATCGGAGAAGGCCGGATCCGCCGTCGCAGAGGTCGCCGGACGCCACCTGAAGAAGTACGTGCTGGAGCTGGGCGGTTCAGACCCGTTCATCGTGCTGCCGGACGCCAACCTGGACAAGGCCGTGGCCGGCGCCGTTTCCGGCCGCATGTACAACGGCGGCCAGGCCTGCACAGCGTCCAAACGCTTTATCATCGTCGGCGACATCTACGACGAATTCCTGAAGCGCTACACCGATGCCATGTCCAGGATCACGCCCGGTGACCCCACGGATGCAAAAACGACCTTCGGTCCCCTGTCCTCCCAGTCCGCCGTCAAAGAAATTGACGAGCTGGTCCAGGACGCCGTCACCAAGGGCGCAACCGCTTACACCGGCGGTGCCGGCCCAGACGGACCGGGCGCCTACTACCCTGCCACGGTGCTGACCGGCGTGACATCCCAGATGCGCGCCTACTCGGAAGAGATCTTCGGCCCGGCAGCAGTGGTCTTCCATGTGGATTCCCCCGAGGCTGCCATCGACCTGGCCAACGACTCCCCCTACGGCCTGTCCAGCTCCATCTACACCGCCGACGTCGACTACGCCCAGCAGCTCGCCGACCAGTTGGAAACCGGCATGGTGTGGATCAACAGCATCAGCCGCAGCGCCCCCGACCTGCCCTTTGGTGGCGTCAAGCGTTCAGGCGTCGGCCGTGAACTCGCCCAGTACGGGATCAACGAATTCGCCAATAAAAAGCTCGTCCGGATCCCCAAGGCATAGATCCTGCGACGAAGACTTCGAGGAGCATCGTGACGATTGAAACAAGCCCCCTCAGTGCAAGGCATCGGGCCGCAGAGTCCGCGGCACCAGACGCGCCGCTCGGCTCTGACATGTTCGGCCGCACCGGCAGCGGACCCCTTGCCGGGCTCCTCGTGGCCGACTTCGGCCGCGTGCTTGCTGGCCCGTACTGCACCATGCTGCTGGCTGACATGGGCGCCACGGTGGTGAAGATCGAAAGCCCCGACGGCGACGAAACGCGGGCATGGAAGCCTCCCGTCCGGGACGGCCAGTCCACCTACTATCTCTCGATTAACCGGAACAAGGGCTCCATCGCCCTCGATCTCCAGGACCCCGAGGACCGGCGCATTGCCCAGGAGATCGCCGGTCAGGCGGACGTGGTGGTGGAGAACTTCAAGCCCAACGGCCTGAACAGGTTTGACCTGGACTATGACACTGTCGCGGCAACAAACCCCGGCGTTGTCTACGCATCCATCACCGGATTCGGGACGGCAGGCGGCGCGTCCCTCCCCGGCTATGACCTCCTGGTCCAGGCCATGTCCGGTCTCATGAGCGTGACCGGCTCGCCCGAGACTCCCGCCTACAGGTCCGGCGTGGCCGTGTTTGACGTGATGACCGGCCTGCACGCGGCCATCGGCATCCTGGCCGCCCTCCAGGAACGCCAGCGCAGCGGAAAAGGCCAGCGGATCGAAGTCAACCTGATGTCCTCCGCCCTGTCCGGCATGGTCAACCAGACCGCTGGATACCTCCTCAGCGGCAGTGTGCCCACCCGGCTCGGGAACGAACACCCCAGCATCTACCCCTATGAGCCGCTGGCCACGGGCGAGGGCGACATTGTGATCGCCATCGGCAACGACCCCCAGTTCCGCCGGCTCTGCCAGGCACTCGGCACGCCGGCCCTGACCGGCGACGACCGCTTCGCGACGGCTCCCCAGCGCAGCCTCAACCGCAAGGCACTGAGGCCACTGCTGCTGGAGGCCCTCCGCAGCCGAAGTTCCGCCGAATGGTTCGAGGTCCTCACAGAGGCGCAGATCCCCTGCGCGCCGATCAACGACGTCCGCCAGGGCCTTGAATTCGCCGAACGGATCGGCCTGGATCCCGTCGTCACAGTAGGTACCGGCGACTCTGCTCTGCCGGGGATCCGCAACCCCATCACCTTCTCCGAAACCCCGGTCAGCTACGACATGGCCCCGCCGGATCACAATGCCCACCGAGAGCCCATTCTCGCGTGGCTACGCTCAGAGTCCCCAGGAGCAGCAGTCCCCGCCGCAGCATCACCACAGTTCCAGCAAGCTTAAGAACAGAAAGTTCAATCATGACAACCACAGTTGATCAGCGCACAACGCTCTCCGATTACTTCCTGTTGGATGACGACCTCACCCCCGAGGAGATCGGCATCCGGGACAAGGTCCGTGCGTTCGCCGAGCAGCGTGTCCTGCCGGTCATCAACGAGTACTGGGAGAAGGCCGAGTTCCCCACCGTACTGCTGCCGCCGCTAGCCGAGTTGGGAATCATGGGCACGATCATCCAGGGCTATGGATGCCCGGGTATGAGCCGGAAGGCAGCGGGTATGGTGGCCCGCGAGATGGCCCGCGCCGACGGCAGCCTCAACACCTTCCTCGGCATCCACTCGAATCTCTGTATGGGGGCCCTGAACATTCTTGGCAGCGACGAGCAAAAAGAACGCTGGCTCCCAGCCCTGGCCCGGATTGAAAAAACAGGAGCCTTCGCCCTGACCGAACCGGACCACGGCTCGGACTCCGTCGCCCTGGAGACCAGCGCCCGCCGCGACGGGGACCAGTGGGTTTTGAGCGGCCACAAACGGTGGATCGGCAATGGGCACGTCGCGGACGTCATTGTCCTGTTCGCCCGCAACACCGAGGACGGGAACGTCAACGCGTTCGTCATCGAAAAGGACGACGACGGCCGGTACCCGGCGGGCTACTCCCCCACCGTGATCACCGGCAAGGTGGGCAAACGTGCCATCCTCCAGGCCGACATCGTCATCGAGGAAATGCGCCTGCCCGCGGCCAACAGGCTTGAGGGATGCCACTCGTTTCGTGACGTGTCCCGCGTACTTCAGGCAACCCGGGGCGGCGCAGCTTGGGAGGCGGTTGGTCATGCCATGGCTGCCTTCGAAATTGCTTCCGATTATGCGCAGACCCGCATCCAGTTCGGCAAACCGATCGCATCGTACCAGCTGGTGCAGTCACGGTTGGCGAACATGCTCAGCGAACTCACCACCATGCAGCTGCTGTGCAACCGCATGGCCGAACTCGCGGACCGGGGCCAGCTCACCGTCGCACAGGCGTCGATGGTCAAAATGGCAACCGCCCAAAAGGGCAAATGGATCTGCAACGAGGCACGTGAGCTGCTCGGCGGCAACGGCCTGCTGCTGGAGAATCACGTCATCCGCCACATGACCGACATGGAAGTCGTCTCCACCTATGAGGGCACCGACTCCATGCAGGCTCTCATCGTGGGCCGCGACATCACCGGTATCTCCGCCTTCAACTAAGCTTCCCGGTCCGCCATCGCGGATCGCGACAACTGACCGCGGCAGAACGCCAGCGACACGAACAAAGGAATGCAAAACATGGCTGAGGCCTTTCTAATTGGCGGCGCCCGCACGCCCGTGGGCCGCTATGGCGGTTCGCTCTCTTCCGTGCGTCCGGACGATCTAGCGGCACTCACGGTGCGGGCCGCCGTCGAACGCGCCGGCATTGACCCGGCCGTGGTGGACGAGGTGATCCTCGGTAACGCCAACGGTGCCGGCGAGGAGAACCGCAACGTCGCCCGCATGGCGTGGCTGCTCGCCGGGTTCCCCGACACCGTCCCCGGCATCACCGTCAACCGCCTGTGCGCCTCCGGCCTGTCCGCCATCATCATGGCCTCGCATATGGTCAAGGCCGGCGCCGCGGACATCGTCGTCGCAGGCGGCGTGGAGTCGATGAGCCGTGCCCCCTGGGTCATGGAAAAGCCGGACAAGCCCTTCGCCAAACCCGGAGCCGTCGTTGACACCTCCATCGGCTGGCGCTTCCCCAACCCCGCCTTCCTGTCCGGGGAACTCTCCCGCGACGGCAAGGCCGCGTTCTCCATGCCGGAGACCGCCGAGGAAGTGGCCCGCGCCTACGACATCTCGCGTGAAGACTGCGACGCCTTCGCCGTCCGCTCCCACGAACGCGCCCTCGCCGCGATCGAGGCCGGACACTTCGCCGACGAAATCGTCCCCGTGACTTTCAAGAGCCGCAAAGGCACACAAACCATCGTGGACACCGACGAAGGCCCCCGCCCCGGAACCACCACGGACGTCCTCGGCGCCCTGCGCCCGGTGGTCAAGGGCGGCAGCGTGGTCACCGCCGGGAACTCCTCGACGCTCAACGACGGCGCCTCGGCGATCATCGTCGCGTCCGAAGCCGCCGTGCAGAAATACGGCCTCACCCCCCGCGCCCGCATCCTCGACGGCGCGTCCGCCGGCGTGGCACAGGAAATCATGGGCATCGGCCCCGTCCCGGCCACCCGCAAGGTCCTGGCCCGCGCCGGAGTCGCGGTAGCCGATCTGGCCGCCGTCGAACTTAACGAGGCTTTCGCCTCCCAGGCCCTGGCCTGCATGCGCGAACTTAAGCTCGAACCCGACACCGTTAACAACGACGGCGGCGCGATCGCCCTCGGCCATCCGCTCGGCTCCTCCGGGTCCCGACTGGTCATCACCCTGCTCGGGCGCCTCGAACGCGAAGCCACACAGGGCCGCAAGCTCGGCCTCGCCACCATGTGCGTCGGCGTCGGACAAGGCACAGCACTGCTGCTGGAAGGCATCTGATGACAGAAGTAATGAACGACGCCGGAACGCGCCTTGATACCTCGGGATTCGTCACGCTGCTGGTTGAGGAGCGTGAGGACCGTTTGGCGGTCCGGCTGCACCGGCCCGCAGTGAAAAACGCCATCGACCAGGCAATGGTGGACGAGCTGCACGCCGTGTGCACGCACCTCGAGCGCACACCGAAGATCCTGATCCTCTCCGGCACGCCAGGTGACCCCGATACCGGAGCACGCGCCGTCTTCGCGTCCGGTGCCGATATTGGCCAGCTGCGCGAGCGGCGCCGTGACGACGCCCTGGCAGGGATCAACTCCGGGGTCTTCGACCGGATCGCGAAGCTGCCCATGCCCGTCATTGCCGCGCTGGACGGATTTGCGCTCGGCGGCGGGGCGGAACTGGCCTACGCGGCTGACTTCCGCCTCGGTACTTCGGCGCTACGGATGGGCAATCCCGAGACCAACCTGGGCATCCTGGCCGCGGCCGGTGCCACCTGGCGGCTGAAGGAACTCGTCGGGGAGCCTCTGGCCAAGCATATTCTGCTGGCCGGCAAGATCCTCACCGGCGAAGACTGCCTCGCCATCGGGCTCATCACAGAACTCGTGGACCCGGAGACGCTGCTCGACGCAGCCCACGCCCTGGCGGACGCCATCGCGGCGCAGGATCCGCTCGCAGTACGCATCACCAAAGCCGTGTTCCACGCTCCGCGGGAAGCCCATCCCGTCATCGACACCCTGGCCCAAGGCATGCTCTTCGAGTCCCAGGCCAAATTCGACCGCATGCAGGCATTCCTCGACAGGAAGAAGAAGTAAATGAACAACCCACTAGTGCCAGCCAGGCGACCCAACGGCCTCCCTTCCGGCTTCCCGGCGCGCGTAGGCGTCCTCGGCGGCGGCCGAATGGGCGCGGGCATCGCCCACGCGTTCCTCGTCAAGGGGGCCAATGTGGTGGTAGTCGAACGCGACGAAGCCGCCGCCCAGGCAGGCCGTGAGCGGGTCGCTTCCTCCGCAGCGAAAACAGTCGAGCGGAATCCGGGTGGCAATCTCGCCGAGATGGTCTCCCGCCTCTCCGTTTCCGTGGACTACGCCGACTTCGCGGACCGCGAGCTGGTGGTGGAAGCCGTACCGGAGGACTGGGCTCTGAAAGTGGCAGCGCTCCGACGGGTCGAGGAGCAGCTCACCCCTGGAACCGTGCTGGCCTCAAACACGTCCTCCCTGTCCGTGTCCGGGCTTGCGGACGAGCTGGCGCGGCCCCAGGACTTCCTCGGACTGCACTTCTTCAACCCGGTCCCCGCCTCCACCCTGATAGAGGTGGTCATCGGCCAGCAGACCCGCCCCGAACTCGTCGAGCAGGCCCGGACCTGGGTCCATGGACTGGGCAAGACCGCCGTCGTTGTCAACGACGCCCCGGGCTTCGCGTCCTCCCGCCTCGGCGTAGCCATCGCCCTCGAAGCAATGCGCATGGTCGAGGAAGGCGTCGCCAGCCCCGAGGACATCGACAACGCCATGGTCCTCGGCTACAAACACCCCACCGGGCCGCTGCGCACCACGGACATCGTGGGCCTGGACGTGCGCCTAGGCATCGCCACGTACCTCCACAAGACGCTGGGTGAGCGCTTCGCACCCCCGCAGATACTTCGCGACAAAGTGGCCCGCGGCGAACTGGGCCGCAAGACCGGCAAGGGCTTCTTCGACTGGTCGCAGTCGCCCGAATAGCCAGGTCGATTGTTACCCCTTACTCCGACACAAGGACACCAGTGATACGCTTGCGTCAATAATGCGCGGAGGAGATGCAGTGGAAATCAACCAACTTGTTGCCTTTCTTGCTGTCGCGGACGAACTGCATTTCGGCCGCGCAGCGGAACGCCTGCACGTTGCCCAACCGCCGCTCAGCAGGACCATCAAGCAACTTGAAACTGAGCTGGGTTCCCGCCTCCTCGACCGGACAACTCGATCCGTGAAACTGACGTCCAGCGGTCGGGCGTTGATAGGGCCGGCCACGGAAGTCCTTGAAGCCCTGCGTCGCGCGGAAGATGCGGTCCGTTCGGCTGATGGCGGCGAGTCGGGCCTTGTTCGCATAGCTTTCGCCGGTGTCTCAACGCACCAACTCGTTGCGCGGCTTGCCCGCTTGGTGAGGTCTCAACGCCCAGGGATTCAGTTGGACCTTTCCAGCCAGAATTTCGCGCAGCCCGCAATGACCAAGCTTGTGCAGGGTGACACGGACATCGCCTTCGGACGCTGGGACGTGATCCCGGCAGAAGTCGCTTCCAAGGTGGTGTCGCGGGATTCACTGGTCATCGCGCTCCCCGACACCCACCGACTGGCGGGAGCCCGTCGATTGGCGATCGTCCAGCTGGCGGCGGAGGGCTTTGTTTCGCTCCCTTCTTATGAGGGGGCTGTGCTTCCCGACCGGCTCCGACGTCTCGCGCGGGACAACGGATTCGTTCCTAGCATCGTTCAGGTGGCACCCGACACGCAGACGGCATTGGCCCTCGTCAGCGCGGAAGTCGGATGCCACCTAACATTGGCCTCAGTAGCAGTCAACGCAACCGATCCCCACATCGTCTTTATTCCGCTGGACGATACGACGGCCGATGTAGATCTCAGGGCGGCTTGGCGCCGGAACGACACGAATCCGGCAGTGAAGGCCGTACTCCATGAAGTCATGAATCTCGATGAAGCGTTCCGCATTCAGCCCCCATACGAGTGACGTCGATTCATAGGGTCGCTTCCCCCGGCTCGAGTCCAAGCTGCCGGAGGCGGCGGTAAAGTGTGGTCCTTCCCATCCCCAGCAATTCCGCGGCCTCAGATTTATTCCCGCCAGCAGCGTCTAACGCCCTGATGATGGCATCCCGCTCAGCGGATTCGAGGAGTGACAAGTGACGCCGCGGAGGAGCCTGCTGTAGGTGCTTAGGCAGATGCCGTCTCTCAATCACGGAAGCGTTTACCGTACGCACGAGCTGGGAAAGAGTCTCCGCCAACTCGGCAATGTTACCGGGCCAGTTCCATTGGACCAGTGACTGCAGAGCAGCCGGCGAAATGGTGTGCCGTGAATCCAGATCCACCTCATTGAGTATTCGCGTCACCAAACCCGGAATTCGTTCAGGAGCCTGACTCAGGGGCAACGTTCGTGCCGTTGCGCCGATGCTGTCCACGAGAACTTGAACATCCGGAGAGGCATGTTCACGCGAAACTGTAACGAACAGGCGTCCCGAACGGCCGTCAGAGCCCAGTCTCTTCCCGGCTGCCTTCAACACAGTGGTAAATGCAAGAAATTCGTCCGTGCTGATCTCCTCGACGCGGCGCACGATGACGTCCAGGCCGCGCTCCAGCAGGTCCTGCACCTGGTTCCACGGAACTCGGGACTCGGATGCGATCACAAACATTTCCGGCGTTCCAGTACTGCCCCAGCTTGCGCGCAGGTCCGCGGCCGCCGTCAGTCTCCCGGAACCAGGCGGCCCCTCGACGACAGCGACAGCCACCCCGAACGCCTTTGTCCTTGGCGGTGCCACAAGAGAATTTTTACCGCGGCCCAATACGCCCGTCTCATGGCGCCCGCCGTGAGGCAGCGCATCCGGCTCGAAAAAGTGCACCACGAAATGACCGCGTGGGCCATCGGTGACCCTGCGGGCCGTAATCTCAATCGTTGTCCCCTCAAGTTCGCGACGAAGCATGGGGGCAGAAGACCAGTTGTGGGTGTTGAGCACTTCCCACAGCATCACGTGCGAAGCGACGTTTACGTACGGCAATCCGGGCGTGTTGGCGAGAATGGATTCGTGATCCAGCACGACCGTGGGTCGCTGGGAACTGGAAAAGCGCATGAAAGACATCGCAAGTGCAAGGTCTTGGGGCCTGGACGAGGTGCGAAGCCTCTCTTCGATCTGTTGGCTGATCTCCCGCGTGAGCGAGAGCATGATTGGATTGGCATCCTCCATGGGTCCGCCTAAAGCGATAGAACCCACAACTAGGCCTGCTGGCGTATAAATGGGCGCCGCCGCGCAGGCATTTGTGGCCAGCGCATCACTATAGTGCTGGCTGCCCTTGACGAACACCGGCCGCTTCTCGACCATGGAGGTTCCCAAGGCGTTGGTGCCGATCGAGTCTTCGGAGTAGTCAAAGCCCTCGGCCGCATGCATGTTGTCGAGGCGCCGTCGCTCACTGCCGTCGCTCGTCCGCCTATCCACGATGCTGCCGCCGCGATCGCTTAGGAAGAGTGTGGTTCCAGTGTCTGCCAACTGGTGCTGCCAACGGTCTAAAACAGGCACGGCGGCCCTGCCAAGCAACGTGTCCGTATCCACGTCCCGGAAGCGCTGCGGAGGTGCCGAAGCTTCCACCGAGCTACTTAATGATCTGCGCCAGCTACGCACGATGAGATCCGGCACGGTGTCAGCGTGGTAGATGCCGGTGAGTCCTACGCGAATCAGCTGCTCGCGCGCTTCCCGTACGGGATCGGTCATTTGTGCACCCTTGCAATGTTCGTTCGTACGTCTGAGTGTCCGCCTTCCGAGGGGACCGGGCAGGTCGGATTATTGCCCTCCGGGTATCAAACCCCCAATCGCAAGCGCCGTTGCC
>NZ_PJIW01000034.1:0-23308 GCF_002929755.1 Arthrobacter sp. 4R501
ACTCCCACACCGGTCCAACACCGAAAAGAACTGAACCTTCTGCTCCGGCGTGTATTTCCTCCTGCTGGCAGCTTCTTTCGTTAAAGACGACACGGTCGTTGCAACTCCCAAAAATTCTGGGTGTTGCAACGACCGCTAGAACCCGCCCTCCGTCCGGCCCTTTGCGTCGAAGTCACTGCCGGGCCCACGCACAGTAGTGTCAAGGTAGACGTTGTGGCTGTCCGAGGTCGCGGTAACGGAGAAGAGCCGCCCTTCCGCTAGTAGGCCGTCCCATACGCCACCAACCGTGGCCGTCATCCAGTCGAAGCCGCCCCAGGTTCTGTAAGCCTGCTCAGGATAGCCGCTGAAAGAGTACGTACTCGCACTGTTGCCGTACAGGCCGCGGGTACCGCCGTCCTCGGTGGAGTGCGGAGCGGGCAGCCCTGCAGCCTGATGCCCGGGTGCGCCCTCCATGCCGATCACGACTTCCGGGGCTGCATCGATCCAGGCCCTGATCTCGTGTGGTGAATCGATGCCGAGCCTGGACGGATGGTTGGGGATCATGATCATGTCGTTGACCCGCCGATTGGTCCGGGCTTCGCCCATGAACCTGATGCCCTCCAGCGCCAGGGCTTCGTTGGCGGGGGTACCGTCACGAGTGCCCTTGACCCGTGCGTCCCAGCGCGCCTCCAGTTCCTTCAGGACGGCAATGTCGTCCCGGCCGGGCGCTACAAAAACAGTGGCGTGCTCGGCCCCCGGGATGTTCCATTCCAGGCCGTGATAAATCAGAATCTGATCGCCGAACTCCTTACGGGCCTGCTCAACAAACGGCACGATCTGGTCGGTGCTGAGCCGGGAGTGCGCATCGTTGCCGTGGTCGGTGAGGACAATCCAGTCCACGCCGTTTCGCAGCGCCTGCCGGACGTGGTCTGCCACGCGGTACTTGCCATCATTGCTGAAGAGCGTGTGGACGTGGTGGTCACCTTTCAGCCAGAAGTAGCTGCCACGCCTGGCCCGTTGTGGGGCCGCCGCCAAGGCCGGATTGGAGGTGACTGAGGCGAGTGATACGCCGAGTCCCAGGACCGATCCGGTTTTCAACAGTCCGCGCCGGGACATGCCGTTTTTCGTCAAGGCTTTACTGCCGTTCTGTGGAATCAGAGAATGGGCGGCCTTCCGCGTGACCGTGGGACCGCTCACTGCCGGTTAGCCTCTAGAGCTAACAACCTCTGGGAGAACAAAGCGGGAACTGCAGCTGTCCAAGGGGTGAACGCACCCTTGACATCAGCGGCTACTGTCCTCGGCCACATCCTGATCCGTAGTCTGGGCAGATGAACCCGTTGCAGTGGCCGGAACCACTCCGTCGGCGTCGGGCAGGTCATGATCTCGCACACGATGTCTGACCTGCACTCCATGCACCACTTTGCGGTTCGGGCATCGACGAAGCGGACGTAGGTGGGGAGCAGCTGTTCGTAGAGGAAGTCTTCGACTGGGCCGAACACGAGCCGATGGGATCATGGATGAGACATGATCAGCGTGTTCACCTGTAGGGCCTCTCGGGCTGCTGCAGCCGCTCTCTGTGGCGCTCAGAGGGCATTGACCAGCGGGTCGGGGCTGGCCCGCCCAACCGCGGGGTGGCCAGCGCCAACGGTGGAATGCGGGTCATGATGAGTGCGCGGAACAACTACCTTCCAGAGTATGAGACCGAGCAGATCATGAAAACTCACTTGCTGCACGTGCCAGTGCTGATCGGACTGCAATGATGCGGGGGTGTCGTCCTGCTCCACGGCGGGTTGAAGTGAGAATCGATCTGTAGGCGTCAGGTCTCCCCAAGGGGATTAGTCTGATTTCGGGGCGCTGTATTCCGTATGTGAGTCTGGGGAGAAATCCGACAGCCTGTCCCGTTTCGATGAGCCGGCGATGCACGATCAGATCGTGGGAATGAAAACGAACGTCTGGTTCGAAGCCAGCCTCGCGACAGCGTGCTATAGCCCATCTATGTGCTGGTGTCCCAGCAGGCTCCAGAACCCAGCGATCTTGAGCGAGGTCCTCAAGGGATTGAACGTTGTCCCTTCCGCTCACCCCGATCTGAATCGGGTCCCTGAACAGTGCTTCATGTTCAATCTGGGGGCCGCGGGAAAGGGGATCAGCTGGGTACTCCTGGGTGACTGCGATATCTACGCCACGGTTCTGGATGGCTTCCAATGAAGCCTCAGGTTCCAGATGGAAAACCTCGATCCGGAGTTTCTGGGCCTCCGTTTCCAGTTGCGTGAGAACAGAGGGTAAGAGGGTAACGGCGGCACTCTGAAACATGGCGAGACGGATGGTCCCAGTGACCGAGTCCCGAGACGCGGCAAGGTCGGTTTCTGCACGTTCCAGAATTTCTAGTAGCTCTTCTGTGCGCGCAACGAGCATCTCTGCTTCGGCGGTCAGCCGTACACCTCGTCCAACAGGTTCCAAGAGCTTGACTCCGGCCTGTGCTTCAAGCTGGGACAGCTGTTGTGAAATGGTCGCGGGAGAGTAGGACATGGCCGCAGCAACAGCGGCGAGCGTGCCACGGCGTTGGACTTCCCTTAGCATCCGCAGGCGATTGAGATCCAGCATAACTCCGACTCATTGATAATCCTGAACAATCAGACCCTATAACACTTACTAGACTTAACAACAGTATTTAACGAGAATGGTCATACAGGCAAATGGGGCTGTTGTAAAGGGTCCATAGCAGTTCCTTCCGTCACTTCTCGCCAGATTGGTGCGCTGCCAGGAGCCAAACGTCCGCGGCCAACCTCTGGCCTTCAGAAAGGACAGGCCCCAGAACTTTTTGCCTGCACAGCCCAGCCTTGGCTCGATGGAGCCAAGGGGAGCGGGGGCGGATCCAGAAAGTGCCCCACCATTCGCAATGCCTAGCGACCCCAGCAAAGTCGGAATCGTTTCCACTTGCAGCTAATGGAGGTCCCCTAGATCGTGACGAAAGTAAGTGAAACATGTCAGCAAATAGCACACCGATTCAGGTTCTACCGGACACCCAGGGCGAACAACCCCGAGGAGTTCGTTCCCTGACAAAGCTGCAGAAACGGGTCCTAGCGGGGGGTAGCGTTGGTCAGTTCGTAGAGTTCTACGACTTCGCCTTATATGCACTCAACGCTGTCGTCATTTCTCAGCTCTTCTTTCCATCCGCGAGTACCTCAGCGAGCTTGCTGGCTACGTTTGCCGCCTTCGGCGTGGCCTTCGTTGTTCGCCCATTAGGCGGTCTATTCTTCGGTGCCCTCGGGGACAAGATAGGCCGTCGCAGGGTTTTGACAATTACGCTCATGTCCACTGGAGGCGCTACGGCGCTAATAGGCCTATTGCCGACATACAACCAGATCAACTTTCTCGCACCACTACTTTTGGTGCTATGCAGGATGGTTCAAGGTTTTTCTGCCGGCGGTGAATCTGTCGGGGCGCCATCCTTCGTCTTTGAGCATGCACCAATAAACAGGCGCGGCCTATGGATAAACATCACCCTTGCAGTAACGGCATTGCCTTCGGTCGTCGGAGGGTTCCTGTTTCTTGTTCTCAGCCGCTCAATGAGTAATGACCTGTATCTCGCCTGGGGATGGCGTATTCCGTTTCTCATGGCAATTCCGTTGGCAGCCGTTGGCCTGTGGATTCGTTTCCGCACAGAAGAATCAGAAATATTCATCGCAACGAAAAAGGAGCAGGTAAAGGAGTTTAGTCCCATTCGAGAGGCCTTCTCTGAGAATAAACTGAGAATGATTCAAGTAATACTTGTCATGGGACTAACGGCAATGGGATTTTACTTTCTCACTGGTTACTTCATCTCCTACGGCCAGACGTCGGGCGGGCTCACTCGCGAACAGTCGCTGCTCATCAACGGTGGAGCCATGTTGCTGTATGCGGTACTGCTTCCATTAGGCGGACTCTTGAGCGACAAGTTCGGCCGAAAGCCGATGCTGATCGCCGGGTCGTTCTTGCTCGCCGTCGCCGCCCTGCCCTGTTTCATGTTGGTCACGAGCGGCACTTTGGTCCTGGCTTTGCTGGGGCAATTGTTGTTAGTTATTCCATTGAGCATTTATGGCGGTGGCTGTTTTACTTTTTTTGTGGAAATCTTCACTACGAAAACTCGCTTCACATCAGCCGCGATCAGCTACAACGCCGGTTATGCCATTTTCGGAGGAACAGCGCCGTTTATCGGCGCCGCCCTGGTCGGAGCCTCTGGAGTTTCCTATGCGCCGGGGTTCTACATGATGGCTGCAGCGATCGTGGTCTTGCTATTGCTGCTCTTCACGCCAGTGCCTGAAACTCGGGGACGTATCGGATAGTTGGTGACCCGGAAAATAATACTATTTTCCTTTCTGGGTGATCCGGAACTAAGAACCACAAGCGCTCTTCCAAGGAATGGTTCAATAAAATTGAAATCAAAATTGATACAGAATATTCTCAACGCGGAGCTTCCCAAGGTTGATTATGCTGAAGGAGTGTGGCTGTTTGATACAAACGGAAAGCGATACCTCGATGGGTGCTCAGGGGCTGTTGTCGCAACTTTGGGTCACGCCAATCCGAAGATCATCGAGGCGATGGTCAAGCAGGCCGGCAAAGTAACCTTTACGCACCGTGGTGCGTTCTCGAACGAACAGTCTGAGGCGCTTGCTAATCGTCTTGGCGACATGACCGGATACTCAGGTGTCTGGTTCGTCAGTTCAGGTTCTGAGGCTGTCGAAGCGAGCATTCAGATGGCTATGCAGTACTTCCGCGAGATCGGACAACCGGAAAGACAGTGGTTTCTTTCATCCGGACTCGGATACCACGGGAGTACCTTGGGCGGCCTCTCTTTGTCCGGGCACATTCGAAGGACCGCCATTGCCGGCCTCGGCCACCCCTTCGCCACTCTTCCCACCCCTTATATTTTCCGCGATGCAGCCGGTCGCAGCGAAGACGACTATGCAGATGATCTCATCGAGCAAGCCAGGAAGCAGTTTGAGGAACACAAGGATCACCTGGCTGCAGTGATCATTGAACCGGTCGGTGGAGCCACTCTCGGCGCGACCGTTCCGCCCATCCGTTACATTCAGGGGTTGCGCGCCCTGTGCGCCGAATATGGCGCCCTCTTCATCGCCGATGAAGTCATGACAGGGTTTGGTCGTACCGGCCGGATGCTCGGATCCCAGCACTATGATATCGAACCGGACATTGTCGCCGTAGGAAAGGGATTGGGCGCCGGATACACTCCTATCGCCGCCGTTCTGCTTTCCGAAAGAGTACTTACGGCCATTGAAGACGGAACCGGCCGAGTCCAAGGCGGCCACACATACTCCGCCAATCCACTGTCCATTGCCACCGCATCAGCAGTGATGGAGATTCTCGAATCAGAAAACGTCATTGAACGAGGAAGACAGGCAGGCACCTACCTGCGCGGCCAACTCGAAGTACTAAGAGACCGCCACATCATCATCGGTGACGTTCGAGGGCTCGGTATGCTTCTCGGCCTCGAATATGTGACTGACCCCGAAACGCTCGGAGTGTCACTGCCGCAGGGCGAGCTATCGGGCCGTATTACCGCGGCAGCCATGCGCCACGGCCTCGTGATTTACACAGCCGCCGGTGGATTCAACGACGCGACGTGTATCGCCCCACCCCTGACGATCACCCACGAGGAGATAGACATGCTAATCACTTCCCTCGAAGCCGCCATCACAGACATCGAGACAGAACTCATGCAGGAAGGCGTCATTTCCGTCCTCTCAGGAGCGGCATCTTGAGACGGATCAACACTGCCCTTGGCACCGTAGACCCGGAAGCGCTCGGGCGAACCCTTGCCCACGAGCACCTTTTCATCAATATGACACGGGAGCGACGTGGTGACGGTCTTCTTAACGATGAGGCCGTTATGACCGACGAGCTCAAAGTCTTCGCTGATCAAGGAGGCCGCACCATATTCGACCTCACCAGCGCAGAACTCACCCCTGGTTCAATCGTCAACGCATCCTCTCGGCCCTCCGTCGCGGCTTCGCCCGCCACCAGAGACCCAATGAACGTGGCTGCCATTCAACGAGTTTCGAGAGCGACGGGGGTGAACGTCGTTCTTGGAACAGGCCATTATCGCGACCCCTATTTGGACCACGCCATTCTCGACCAAATGGGTGTGGACGGGATAGCGGATGGGATCGTTCGGGACATCACGGAAGGTTTTCCGGGGACTAATGCAAAAGCCGGGATCATCGGCGAAATTGGCGCCGACAAGTGGTTCGTCTCCGCGCTTGAGGAGCGCTCATTCAGGGGAGCCGCACGCGCGAGTGTAAGAACTGGCGTTCCGGTCTACACACACGCCGCCAGATGGACAGTTGGCCGTGACCAGCTGGACATCCTTTTCCACGAGGGCGTCGCCCCGGAGAAAATTGCGGTGGGACACACTGATACGGTCCCGCAGCCGGGCTTTGCTGTCGAACTGGCCAAAAGAGGAGTTTACGTTGGCATAGACACCATTACCGCCATCAATCGCTTCGCCGTTCAACCCAGAATCGACCAAGTCCTGGAACTCGTACGGGCCGGCCACCTCGAACAGATCCTCTTCGGTCACGACGTGTGCTTGTTGTCGCAATTACGCGCGTTCGGCGGTGATGGCTTCGGTTTCGTGCTCGGCGGTTTCAAAGAAGGGCTCCTGCAGTCAGGACTCACCGAGGAGGAGTTCAACGTTATTACCATTGCCAACCCCGCACGGCTGCTGAGTTGAGGGCAGGGTGGGCGTCCCAGCAGCACGTCGAAGCGAACAATTGTTCCGCACACCACATGAAGAGGCTGAATCAGAGATGGTGACTCAAGGATCGCATCAAGACGCCTACCTTGCAGGGCTCAACATGCGGACGAACGTAATGGGAGCCGCACACGTAGAACGATCTGTCGGCCAGGTCAGTGAATTTTGTCGCCCCGCCCAGGAATTGGTCACCGAATACGCCTGGGGTGAGGTTTGGTGCAGGCCTGGGCTCGATCGGAAAACCCGCAGCATGCTCAACATCGCCATGTTGACCGCCCTTAACCGCTCCCAAGAGCTCGCCGGTCACATTCGCGGCGCCGTGAACAACGGAGTCACAGAAACGGAGATTCAGGAGACTCTGCTGCAGGCGATGATTTACTGCGGCGCCCCAGCCGCATTGGAGTCCTTTCGCGTGGCGGAAAGAAGCCTGACTGAAATCCAGGAAGAGGCTCCGTAATCCAGATCCAAGTCTCCGATTGAGTGCCACGCGTGTGTCATGCCGGGTCGTTGTAGCCGTCAGAACGGCACCAGCCGTCCCCGGTCCCCGTTACCTTAACCATGGAATGGCTGGACTCAGTGGACCTTGCTGCCGGTCAACGTCTCCACCGGGCCGGCGCCGCGGCGGCGGGATCGTCGGGCGGCCACCGGTGCCGGACGATAGACCCCCGCTTTCGCGCAGCAAGGCACCACGGTCGTGCGCTCAGTCCGTTCGCCGCCCCACAGCAACAGCAGCAGCAGACTCCGACAGTCACCCCCTCCGTGATGCCGGCCACGTCAGGCCGTAGGCCAGTATTCCTTAGGCATCTGTTCCGTCGTCACCCCGACTGTCGCCGCGGTCCTGTCCGTGGGGACGGTCGGGGCTTTGCTTTTGGCGACGATCTCACAAGCGGGTTGGCCGAAATCCTGTCGTACCCGCCGACTCGAGAGTCGAATCTGCACCTCTCATTATGAGCGCGGCGGCCTTCTCGGCAATTGCGTAAACGGTGGCGTTCGTGTTGGCTGAGACCGGTGACGGCATGATGGAGGCGTCAGCGACGCGGAGGCCCGAGATGCCGTGAACGCGGAGGTCCGGGTCGACGACCGATAGGTCGTCGGTGCCGACCCGACAGGTGCCTGCGTAGTGGAAGTAGACCAGGAGGCTGTCGCGCAGGTATTGGCGGACCTCGGCGTCATCGGCTACCAGGGTTCCAGGCTGTGCCTCCGTGCCTCTGACTTGGGCAAGGGCGTCACGGCTGCCGATGAGTCGCGCGATGCGCAATCCTTCAGTCATGACTGCGACGTCCTTCTCGTCGCCCAGATAGTCGGGGTCGATGAGAGGCCTGGTGGCGGGGTCCGAATCGGCGAGGCGGACGGTGCCTCGGCTGGAGGGAGTCATCGCCGAGAATCCGATGGCGTAGCCGTTGTCAGGCCCGGACATACTGTCCGCGCGGTAGGGCTGGCTGATGAAGAGAATCTGAAGGTCCGGTCCGTCGGCGGAAGGGTCCGTCTGGACCAGTCCCACTCCCTGGCCGTAGATGTTGTGCCGGTCGAAGGCCAGCGGTGTGGAGACCTCGTAGACGACGGTTGACATCGGGTGGTCGTGGAGGTTGCTTCCAACGCCCGGGAGGTCGTGAACAACGTCGATGCCGACGGAGGACAGATGTTCAGCCGGGCCGATGCCTGACAGCATCAGCAACTGCGGCGTGCCGATCGCGCCCGCCGTGAGGATCACTTCGCGTCCGGCCTCGACGGTCGAGAGGAGACCGTCTATGGAGTACTCGACGCCTGTACAGACACCGTCGACGATGAGGAGGCGCCGGACCTCTGCACCGGTGAGCACATTGAGGTTGTGACGGTTCATGACTGGGCGCAGGTAGGCATCCGCCGCGCTCTGGCGCGCTCCGTCGGTGACGTTCGCATCCGACAGGCCGAACCCTATCTCGAGGCCACTGTTCACGTCGTCGACGAGCGCGAAACCGGCCTCGGCTGCGGCCGCGAGGGCTCCGGCGACTGCTGGACTCGGATGCGGTGTCGGCCCGACCAGGAGCGGACCGGTGGTACCGCGGATGGCAGGGTCGCGTCCTTCGGTTGTCTCGCTGCGCCGGAAGTAGGGCAGGAGGTCGTTGAATCCCCAGCCGGTTGCACCCTGATCAACCCAGGCGTCGTAGCTTGATCGGTGGCCGCGAAGAAAGTTCAGGCCGTTGATGCTGGAGGACCCCCCGAGCGCGCGTCCCCGAGGCGCGGGGATGACGGTGCGGGAGAAGGTCTGGGGGACAGTGGTATCGCCCCAGCTCGCTTCGGTACCAAGGAGGGTCGGCCATACGCCGGGCGTGGACATTGAAGGAAGGTCGGTGGCCGACCCCGCCTCAACAAGCAGCACATGCACCGCAGGATCCTCCGTGAGTCGGTTCGCCAGGACGCATCCCGCCGTACCTCCGCCGACGACGACATAATCGTAGCCGCGCGCGATGCAGCGGTCGTGTCCGGCTGTGATCTGCTCTGTTTGGTGCGTGGAGGTGGAGTCAGGGGAGCGGGCGGAGTGTGTTGACGAATCTAAAGACATTGGGGCCTTTCGCGGTTGGGAGTCGAAGGATGACGTGCACGGTGAACACGTCGTGCCTCTACCCTCGTCTCGAGTCAGACCAAAGGCAATGGCCGGGGAGCCAATATGTGTAAGGATCGAGCCATGAGGGTTTTCACGCACGCCGATCGCCATCGCGTCGCCGTTCTCGTGCGCGACGGCGTCGTGCCCCTTGAGCTCGGCTCGGTCAGTCAGCTCTTCGGCTCGGCACAGACGGCAGAGGGCACGCCGCTCTACGAGGTCGTGACCTGCGCGGTTGTGCCCGGAGTGGTGCGCACGGACTGCGATTACAGCATCAACGTCATGACGGGGCCGGAGGCGCTGCTTGAGGCCGACACGGTGGTCCTGCCAGCCTCAATGGAGCAGGACCAGATCCTCGTTCCAGGCGGTCTGTCACCAGAGCTCGCCGATGCCTTGGGGAGCATCCGGCCGGACGCGCGGATCGCCTCGATCTGTACGGCGGCCTTCGTCCTGGCCGCTGCAGGCCTATTGAACGGGCATAAAGCCACGACCCACTGGAAGACCGTGCACGAGTTTGTGGCAGCGTTTCCCGACATCCCACTGGAGCCGTCGGTACTCTACACCGACGGAGGGAACATCCTCACCGCAGCAGGCCAGGCATCGGGCATCGATCTCTGCCTGTACATGATTCGGAGGGATCACGGCTCGATCGTCGCCAACGCTGTCGCGCGGTATGCCGTCGTTCCGCCCCACCGCGATGGCGGCCAGGCTCAATACATTCCTCGCCCCCTGTCGGTGTCGACTGCGACGTCGGCCAACCCGACCCGTGACTGGGCACTGAAGCACCTTGGCGACGAGCTGACCCTGAACCAACTCGCCGCGCACTCACAGCAGAGCGTGCGCACTTTCACTCGACGCTTCCGAGACGAGATGGGTGTTTCAGCCATGACCTGGCTCACCCAACAGCGCGTCGAACATGCCCGGATGCTTCTGGAGGAATCGGACCTCGCCATCGACCAGGTCGCAGCCAAGGCAGGCTTCGGCAGCGCCGCATCACTTCGCCAACACCTGCAGGCCGCGATTGGCCTCTCGCCCAGCGTCTACCGGGCCACGTTCGCCGACCGCCCGGAGCGGTCGGTGACTGTTCAGCCCGAAAATACGTAGGCCACGGCCCGGGGATCGCTGAGATTCCGGGACCGACCCTCCCGGAATGCTCACGAGGAGCTCCCGTGCGAAGCGAAAGATCGCCGTCTTAAATCCTGGCGCTGAGGTCCTCGATGTCCCGGTTGCCGGTGTCGATGCGGTGAAGAGACATGGACGCCACGTAGCGGTGATGGGCTGCTGAACCGGCCGCGCGGGGACCTTCGAACGCATCCTGCGTCGGGCCAGGTCTGCCACTACCGCCGGATCCTCCTGCCCCTAGATGAGGGCCTGCAGCATGAGCCGCCCGGAAACACCGGTGATGTCCGAGGCCACCGAGGAACGTTTGATGCAGGCGCCTTCGAGAGATCGACGGTGGCCGCACGAAAGAGGCCCTTACCAGCCTCTGGGCGCCCAGATCGGCCCGCCAGGCGCGTGGGAGACATTGGCGTCTCACCAGAAATTCCGTATGAACCAGCCCACCGGAGCCCACCGGATCGGCCGCTAGTGCCCTGCAAGGGATGCCCGGAACCGCAGACAAGGCAGGTCGCCGCTCCTCCCATTGCATGCACGACGCGTCGGTTCGGTGGCCATCTTCCAGCGGTCCCAGCGGACTCCGCCTGGAGGGGCACGTGAGTTTTTTGCGGCGCTCAGCCGATAACAATCCCCCCATCGATGGTTATTACTTGGCCTGTTATGTGCTTTGCGGCCGCAAGGAATTCCGTGGCGGAGGCGATGTCGCGGGGAGCGGCGACCTGCCCGTTTGCAGCTTCTTTGCCGTTGAGTTTTAGTCCTTCGGCTTCATAGAGTCGTTCCAACCGCTCAGTTGCTACGGGGCCAGGGGCCACGGAATTGACGGTAATGCCATATTCCCCGACGTCTCGTGCCAAGTAGCGCGTGTACTGGATGACTGCCGCTTTCGCGATCCCATAGTGTGCGTAACTCCCCAGTTCGGTAGGTCGAATTCCGTTGATTGAAGAAATGGTGACTATGCTCCCATTCCTTTGCCGCTTCATTTCTGGAACCACGGCTCGACAGACGTTGACCGTCGTTAGCAGGTTGCGGTGCAACGCTTCCAGGATGGTGTCCGTGGCAAGCTCGGAAGCGCGATTCGCAAGCGGTGTTCCTGAACCGCCGCCTGCATTGCAGACCAGGACGTCGATCTTCCCCCAGCTTGCGAGCACGTCCGCCACCGCGGAGTTGACTTCCATTTCGTCGGTTAGGTCCAACTCAAAGCCAATGAGGCGTCCTCCATCTGCGGCACCGGAATCGTCGATAGGCGAACCAACTCGAGGGATATCGACGGTTAATTCACGGTCGAGAACCGCCACCCTGTCCCCGGCTTCCAAGAATGTCGTTGCTATCGCTCGGCCTATTCCTCGAGCGCCTCCGGTCACGATGACGTTCCGGCTCACTGTGAGACTGTCCGTCCGGTGGAGGATCGTCGGCTGCCGCCGAATTTGAAGACTGACTTCGAACCCGCCTTCGTGAGCAAACCATGACTGAGCTCGCCCGAGTGCGCGTCGAGCCGTGTTGGATTCCAACTGGTAACCACGATTTTTCCTTTCAAAGAAATTTTTATGCCGGATATGTAATGTACTGAGCCTGTGTTAACGGCGGGGTGGCACCGAGTCGACATTCGCTTGGAAGATATGTGGCTGACCTGTCGATTTCGCTGCATTACGACTTCAAGGTGTTACGAGGCACCGATTTTGACCGGCTTGAGGGACTTCGAAATTGCGCTTGCTATGGCATTTCGGTTGGGAATTAGTGCATCAGCCAAATGCGGGGCGGCCGGTATCCGCGCAGGAGGGGTGCCGACACGCAAGGGTGGCTGGGCCAAGGTAACTCCCGAACTAACAACTTGTGCCACGATCTCGGCTCCTACGCCCAGGAATGTATGCGCTTCGTGAACCACAGCGAGCCGTCCGGTTTTCCCTACCGATTTGAGGATGGGCCCTATGTCCAGTGGCCGGATCCATCTGACATCGATGACCTCAAGGTCTATTCCCTTCTCGGCGAGCTCCTCAGCTGCTTCAAGGACACGATGTTGCATGGCACCCCAGGTTACGACGGTCATTGTGGATCCCCGACGTCGGACGGCTGGCTCTCCTACCGTCGGCAGGGGGCCGTCCAAGTCAATCTCCGCTTTGGCCCCGTGGTAAAGAGTGCGGTTTTCGATGACGATGGTCGGATTTGGTGAATTAATAGCGGCGCGCAGCAGGCCGTACGCGTCCTGCTGGGTGGCGGGCATGCATACTTCGAGACCGGGGATGTGCGCGAAAAGAGTTTCCAGCGACTGAGAATGTTGAGCGCATGCGCCGGGCGCATTCCCTTGCTGCGTGCGTACCGTGAGGGGGGCACTCAAGCGACCGTTCGATACGTAGCGGACGTTCGCCGCTTGGTTTGCGAGCTGATCGAACGCTACCAAAGTAAAGTCGGCCCACATGATTTCAACCACCGGGCGCATGCCGAACAATGCGGCCCCTACGGCACCACCGAGAATTGCCGATTCTGAGATCGGGGTGTCGAACACCCTCTCACCGAAACGTTGCTGGAGTCCCTTCGTTACGCCGAAGACACCCCCTGGTAGCGCCACGTCCTCACCGAAGACTATGACCTTCTCGTTTTCTTCGAGCTCCCTTGCCAAGGCTGCGTTCGCAGCTTGTGCAAAAGTCATTACAGCTGAGTTTTTAGGCATATAGATTCTCCAAAACATCGTGGGTGCTCGCCAATGGGTCGCTGAGGGCTAGTTGTGAAGCGCCCGCAATTTCCTGGTGAGCTGAATGGCTGATTTCATCCAAGGCGCCTTGGGAGTATCCGCGTGTCAGCAAGGTTCTTTCAGCTCGGCCTATGGGTTCTTCCCTGTCGGCCTTATCCAGATCATTTTTCGTGCGGTACGTTTGTGCGTCCCCGATGTAGTGACCCACGATGCGAGCGGTCATTGCTTCGACCAGCACCGGGCCTTTACCTGAACGCGCGCGTTCACATGCCGTCGCCATTGCGTCGTGCATGGCTTCGGGATCGTTACCGTCGACGCGGGCGCCAGTGAATCCATAGATCGCCGCTCTCTTGAAAAGTACGTCGTTCTTGACCATGGCGGAAATAGGAGTCATTTCCGAGTAACTGTTGTTTTCAACGATGAAGACAACCGGCAGGTCCCGAATGGCGGCGAAGTTCATAGCTTCGTGGACGGAGCCTTGATTCAGGGTCCCGTCGCCGAAGGACGCCACGGCTACGCGGCCTGATCCGTCAAATGTTGAGGCGAGGGCGGCGCCAGCTGCAATTGGAGCTCCGGCGCCCACGATGGAATTCTCGCCATACATGGCATGATCCGGGGCGGAAAAGTATGCCGAGCCTCCCCGGCCGGCGTTAACCCCGGTTGACCGGCCCAACAGCTCGGCGAGAATCTGCCTGGGCGGCAGTCCCAGGGCAAGCGCCCATCCGTGTCCTCGATATGTGGGAAAAACCGCATCTCTCTTCAGGTCGAGGGCTGCTGCCGCGCCGACGTAGATGGCTTCCTGTCCGTTGCAGAGATGGACCGACCCGACGATCGAATTCTCAAGCCGGAGGCGAAAGATTTCTTCTTCGAGTTTGCGGATTCGAAGCATGTCTTTGTACATGTCGACTAGGGGGATTGTCATGAACCGTCCTTTTGATTGGCTGTGATTGCTATCTGACGTCTACTCAGGGACAGCAGTGCTGGTTTCCTGCTGTTTCAAATAGGCGCTGGCCCTGTTTGCTGCATCTCTGACTTGAGCGCTGAGTGAGGTTGATCTGAGCCGGAAGCGGTCGGTGGGGGCCGACACGGCATAAGCGCCGACGGGCTGGCCAGTGGAATTTACGAAGGCCGCTGCGACGCAACAGACTCCGATCTGAAATTCCTCGTTGTCAACGGCGTATCCATCGTTACGGACCTGAGTCAGGTTCGCCAGCAACTCCGTACGTGTTCCGATCGAGGCTGGGGTTGGTTGTTCCAGAACTTCAACGGGGAGAATGGCCCTAACTTGCTGTTCCGGCAAGCGGGCCAGTATCGCTTTTCCCGAGGCACGTGCATGAAGAAGTCCTACAAAGCCCACATCCAGGTTGCCGACTGATATTGGTTGAAGACCGGGCAGCCATTCCTGCAAAATGATCGCTCCCTGATACCAGCCTGAGATGTACGCGGTTTCCCGCGTCGCTCGGTTCAGACCCTCAAGGAACGCAGACAACCCCGGGAGGGGCTTCGTGTGCGCTACGACGGAGCTACCGAGCCGTGCCGAGCGCTCTCCCAGAGCGTACTTTCCCTGAGGAAGCTTGATTACAAACCGGTCATTTTGCAAGGTACGCAGAAGGTTGTAGCAGGTGCTGGATTTCAGGCCAAGCGCCTGGCCGAGGCTCTTTGCAGATTCCTTTCCGTCGGAGCCTGCGATGATCTCTAGCATGGCCAGACCGCGAGAAAGCGTGTGGAGGGTGGTCGCAGCGGGGGTCTGCTTCACCACTCGCCCCTCGCAAGGCCGAGGGTACTGATGGTCCGTGAGATGATTCTGGCCCCCGCGACGAGATCCGATTCGGAGATTCGTTCGTTGGGGCTGTGGGCAAGCGAGAGGTCCCCAGGACCGAATACAACTGTCGGGATCTTCTCAGCGCCGTAGAAAGCGGCGTCAGACCCGGCGGTAAGCCCACGCATGGTCGTCCCCGGCGTAACTTCTTGGCACGACCGCGCCATTGAAGTTACGAGGGGATGCTTGTCCGCAGTTTCCCATCCTTGAATTGCTCGCTCAACGGTCACGACTGAGGCAACCGGCCAATCATTCCTTTGGTCCACTCCGGCAACTGCATCGCGGACTAACTCCATGGCAAGTACGGGATCCTCGCCCGGTAGGATTCCCCAGCGCCCGGACATGGTCGCAGCGCTGGGAACCGCCGCACGCCATTCCCCCGCGCGTACAACGCCCATTACAAAGGGAATGACTGTGGGGACTTCCGCATAGTGATCCGACGCGTAGTCCACCGACCTGCGCGCGTTGAGAGCGACCAGATCGGAGTGAATTTCAATTAGCTGCCTGAATGCATCGCGTCCCTTCCACGGCGAAGAGGTATGGGCGGATACGCCAGCGACCTCAATAGTCATGAACAGCAAGCCCGAGCTCACAGGCGCTGCACGGTTGCCGGTGGGTTCAAGAACGATAACGGCGCTCGGATTCGGGACCGCCTCGAGACTCGCCAACGTCCCTGATCCTGTGGTTTCCTCTCCGGCGGTGAGCACAACAGCAACATCGAAGGGGAGGGTGCCTTCAGATTGTCTCAAGCTCTCCAATGCAAAAATCGCCGAAACTATGCCTCCCTTAGTGTCAACGGCACCGCGCCCGTAAATGAACCCATCTTCGATGTCCCCAGAAAATGGATCCCTGTTCCACTTGTCTAGATCTCCGGGGGGAACAACATCCAGGTGCCCGTTGATGACCAGCGTTTGGCGACCCTCAGGGGGCCACGGAAATGCGATCACATTTGCCCGGTGATCGAGAACCTCAGAATCGGGCAACAGGCCTTCCCTGTACGCCCTACTGTCTTTGAGGCTTTGTGTCGAGAAGTTCCAGTGGTGATCGGCCAACCATTGCTGTATGAATTCAACCGCGGGGGGTTCGTTCCCGCTGATGCTCTTGCATTGAACAAGGCCAGACAACAGCTGGGCCATCTCCCCGCTTTTACCCTGCAACCATTGGTCGGTCAGAGTCGGGTCAGCCACCGACAGAAGCCTGTTTTTGCCGTTCATCAAATCTCCATTCATTCGTGCCAAGTCCACAGTGCACTCATCCCTTACGTGGGTCTGAGATGTGAGAAGAATCTTCTATCGCAGCGCTCGAATGCCCCCATCGACGGTCAGAACAGATCCTGTGATCCAGCGCGCCTGGTGGCTACAAAGGAAAGCTACAGCTTCCGCTACGTCGGTCGGTTGACCGATTCGGTCAAGGGCGATGCGGGACAGCATCCGTTTGGAATAGTCCTCGCCCTGGAGTGCTGCTGTAGCAATGGGGGTGGCAATGGGGCCTGGGGCGACGGCATTTACACGTATGCCCTGCGACGCCAGTCCGATGGCCATACCCCTGGTCAATGCCTCCACGGCACCTTTTGTTGCCGCATAGACCCCATTCACCTCCGATGCGATATGGGCAGCGATGGATGATACGTTCACGATCGCACCTCCACCCGTCGGGACCATGACCCGGGCCACCGATTGGGACGGTATGAGTGTCCCCAATACGTTGACTTCGAACAGGTCTCTCGTGTCGCTAAGCGTGAAATCGAGGATTTCTCCGGAGCGATAGATTCCGGCCGCATTGACGAGGATGTCGATGCGGCCCCAGCCTGAATTCAGGGTTGCCACGAAGTCGATGACCGCACGGGCATCCGTGACATCCAGGACTGCGGGCAAGAATCCTGGACTCTGCTGATAGGTCGGTTCTCGCATGATGGAACTGTTGGCGTCAACCGCAGCGACCGTGGCCCCCAGGCCATTTAGAACCTGCGCGGTTTGGTAACCGATACCGCTGGCGGCTCCGGTGACCATGGCGAAACTGCCAGTTAGGTCTATCACGGCGTGATATCGACCGATTTTGCTTTTCCTGATCTCAGGCTGAACCGGAGGGTCTCAGGGACCACGAGTGCGGCGATCAAACTGATGAGGGCTCCGCCGCTGAGGTAAATGGCGGGTGCATAATTCGAGTTGGTCAGTTGGATCAAGGCTGTTGCGATAAATGGTCCGGCGCCTCCAAATAGGATCGCCCCAAGGTTGTATCCGATTGCGAGACCGGCGTACCGGCGCGATGTGGGAAACAGTTCGGTGAACACGGCTGCTTCGGGTGCGAGCATCATGGCCAGCCCGATGCCGATTAGGGCGAAGCCGATGATGAGGCAAATCGGATTTCTTGTATTAAAGAGCCAGAAGGTGATGGGTGAGGCTACGAGTACCCATGTGGCGCCGGCGATCAGAAGTGGACGACGTCCTATGCGATCTGCAAGGCGAGCGAAGGCCCAGATCAACATCACCACCAGCATCATTCCAACCAAGCCGCTGATTCGGGCAGTTCCGGCGTCGATACCAAGCCTGACGGTCAGGAAAGTCGGAGCATACGAGAAAATTACATAAGTTCCCATGGTCGGCGAACACACCAGAGTTGTAACGAGGAGAATGGACCTCCAGTCGTGGGCAAGCGTGCTGCGCAACGGGGTTTTCTCAGTTCCGTTTTCCCGAACGGCCTCGGTGAATTCACGGGACTCGTCCAAACGAAGGCGGAGATACAAACCAACGAGACCCAGAGGGAGAGCGGCGAGAAAGGGAATGCGCCAACCCCAATGTTCGAGCTCGGAACCGGTCAGAGTAGTGACGGCGAATGCGGCCAACGACGCCGTCATCATTGCCAAAACGATGGTCATCGGTTGCCAGGCCCCAAAGCTGGCCCTTCGGTTTCCGGGTGCATTCTCGATGATGTAGGAGGCTGATCCCATCCATTCACCACCAGCCGATACTCCCTGAATGCAGCGGAGGAGCAAGATTAATATGGGTGCGGCCATGCCAATGGTGTCGTACGACGGGACCAGGGCCATCGCAGCCGTTGCACCAGAGATAAGCAGGATGATGGTAGAAAGCGTGACCTTTCGTCCGTAACGATCGCCGATATACCCAAATACGATCCCACCAAGTGGGCGCACCAAGAAGCTAATGCCGAAAACGGCGAAGGTCAGGAGGAGCGAAGCGGCGGGATCGCTCGCTGGGAAGAACTGTGCGGCGATGACTGTGGCGAAGTAGCCGTAGAGCATAAACTCGTACCACTCGATGAAGTTGCCGATGCAGGCTGCGACTATTCCCCGCTTTGCCTGTCGACTAATCGGTTCCATGTTTGAATCGCCCGGTAGAAAAGGGGCGCGTGACGGACGGGCATTCTCTGCCGTGGTGATCATGGTGGCTACTTTCACGTCGGAAGTTCCAGTTCAGGAGGCCATCAACGATGGACGCAGGGTGCGCCAACGGACTACTGCGAAATCCTGCCGGAGTGCATCAAAACGTAACCCCGCTCACATCCCGTCGCAACTTCGCAGCCCATGTGTGTCAACTATCTGAAAAATTTGCAGGACACCTATGCACGCAGAAGCCTAGCCATTCACCAGCGGATGATCTGAGTTCAGATAGTTGAGCCATGGGTGGCGGTGAGTAGGTCGAGGGCGAACCTCCTGTTAGCTTCGAGGTCCACAATAAGGTTTGCAGTAAGGAGCTTCAAATGGTCGATACGGGCGATTCCGCCTTGCACGCTCGACACAAGGCTGTGATGCCGTCATGGCTGAACCAGTACTATGAGTTGCCTCTCGAACTGATATCAGCGTCCGGCCGTCGTGTCGTTGGCTCCGACGGGCGGACGTATCTCGATTTTTTCGGGGGACTCCTGGCAACCATGGTCGGTCACAATATCCCGGAGCTGGTCGACGCCGTGAAGACTCAGGTGGATCGCATCTGGCATTCATCGACGCTCTACCTGATCAGCAGCCAGATTGAGCTCGCTGAAAAGATCGCAAGACGCGCCCCCGTGGATGATCCTCGTGTCTTTTTCGTCAACTCAGGCTCGGAAGCTGTAGAAACAGCGTTGCTACTAGCAACCAACGCCCGCAAGAATAATGAAGTGTTGGCGTTGCGGGGCAGCTACCATGGTCGGTCATTTGCCACCGTGGCAGCGACGGGAATCCGCGCATGGTCAGCGACGTCCCTTTCTCCGCTTCAGGTGACGTATGTGCACAATGGCTACAAGTACCGAAGCCCGTTCCGGGGGCTATCGGACGAAGGGTTTGTTTCCGCCTGTCGGGACGAGCTGAGAACCATCATCGAAACATCGACCTCAGGGAATGTCGCGTGCTTCATAGCGGAGCCCATACAGGGCGCCGGAGGGTTCGCCTACCCGCCCGAGAATTTCTTTCGTGAAATGAAGACTGTGCTCGACGAATACGGGATTCCCTTTATCTCTGATGAAGTACAGAGTGGCTGGGGCAGGACAGGTTCGGCCTACTTCGGTATCGAGAACTTTGGAGTTCGGCCACAGGCGATTACTTTTGCTAAAGGATTGGCCAACGGGATGAGCATTGGCGGTGTGGTTGCCGAAGCTGGTCTTATGAACGCGCTCCCCGCAAATTCCATCTCGACAGCTGGCGGAAACCCGCTCGCAATGAGCGCAGCAAATGCCGTACTTGATTACATCGACTCTCAGGAGCTGCAGAAAAATGCTGCCCGACAGGGGGAGCGGCTTCAGATTGGGCTAAGAGCAATTGCCGACCGCTACCGCGCTGTTGGAGAAGTACGGGGGATGGGACTCATGCTCGGCGTGGAGCTCATCGATCCTGAGGATATGAGCCCGGCACCCGCCCTCGCGAACAGCGTTCTGGAAGCAGCGCGGAAGAACAATCTACTCATAGGCAAGGGTGGACTGTATGGGAACGTCCTGCGAGTCACGCCTCCCATGACCGTTACAGAGGAAGAAGTCGACGAAGCGCTGAATCTTCTGGAGGCCTCATTTTCCGAGGCCTGTTCCGCTTCATCCTTCGAGTGACCCGACCCCCTGGACCTGTTCCGATTTCAGTCGTGCTACGCAGCCCACCACGGCCGCATTAGGTCAGAGGCAGCCTTTGCCGTCCTCGGCGGCGGCGCGCCACGCCCGGCCTCCTCGGGCAAGGCAATCCGCCGCCGGCATACCCCTCCGGCGACCGCCACGTGTTCCCTCGTGGAAGACCGATGGCTGATGGCCCCGCGACCAGCCGGTGGTTCGGGCTCAGGACGCGGAGTGCTGCGTCGAACAGTTCAGTGCGCCTTCCATTGGAGGAGCGTTCGCGGGATTTCGCGTTTATGGGCATGTCTCCGTATTTGCCACGTTCATGTATCAGATGAATTGGACACGTGAATTGGTCATGTGACTCGGGTATCTTTTTACCCACGTCCAGCGGTCATCGCGCGGCGAACTTACCCCCCTCGAGAAGGTACCCATGAAACTGATCTACCACGGTCTTGCCGCCTGCGTAGGCCTCGCACTGCTTCCCTGTGTGGCAGCGCCCGCCATGGCCCAGCCGGTCTCTAATGCATCCTTCGAACAGCTCCACGCCGAGCTGCTCAACCACGGCACGAGCGCCAAGCTAATGATCGGCGCCCACCGCGGACAGTGGCGTGACTACCCGGAGAACTCCGTTGCCGGCATCGTGGAGGCCATCACCGATGGCGCTGACATCGTCGAAATCGATGTGATGCTTACGGCCGACGGCGTCCCGGTGCTCATGCATGATGCCACCGTCGACCGCACCACCAACGGCACCGGCCGCGTCTCTGACCTGACACTGGCCGAGATTAAGTCCCTGCGTCTCGTCGAAGGACTTGGCGGAAATGCCGCTGCCGTCACCGAGCACACCGTCCCCACCCTTGAAGAGGCCATGCTCGCCCTCAAGGGCAAGGCCCTGGTTAACCTCGACAAGGGCTGGGAGATCCGCACTGAGATGTACCAGGTCCTCCAGGACACCGACACCGTGGACCACGCCATCTTCAAGGGCAGCCCAGACGTCCAGCAGGCTGCTGATTTCATGGCCACGGACGAAGAGATCCTGTACATGCACATCATCGATGACGCCACCGCATCCCACATCGGCGCATTCCCGGAGCGGCCGCCGGTGGCTTACGAAGTCATTTTCGACAGCCTCCAGGACCCGCAGGTGCAGCCCGACGCGCTGACGGCCATCCGTGAGGACAGCCGCATCTGGATCAACACCTTGTGGGACAGCCTGGCCGCCGGCCACACGGACGAGAATTCACTGCGCGGCGCGGATGAAAATTGGGACACCCTGGTCGAGGAGCTCGGCGCAACCGCGCTGCAGACGGACAACGTCGAGGCCATGGACTACTGGCGGGACGGTGGACGGCTGGATCTTTGGGACCGTGAACCGGGCAGCATCCGGGTACAGGCCGAAGACCCGATCCCCGGTGGACAGGGCGTCGGCTACCAGGACAATGACGCCAACCGCTGTGGTATCCGCCCCGACGAGCCCTTCCTGGATGTCTGCGATCAGCGTGGCGCCCGCGTTCTCGGCTGGATCCGGGGCGGCGAATGGGTCAAGTATTCGGTCGACGTTAAGCGCAGCGGCACCTACGATGTCTCGGCCCGCGTATCCTCCCCGTATGTCCCGGCCGGCACAATTGTCACCGAGTGGGACGGCGAAGCCAGCGGACCGTTCAGCATCGGGAACACCACCAGCCACGACGCCCTCGAACGTCAGGACCTCGAAAGCAGGCACCTCGAGAAGGGTGTCCATGAGCTGACCCTGCGGATGCCCGCGGACCAGTACCAGAACTTCAACATCGACTACTTCCAGCTGGATCTCGTGAAGTAATTCCATCAGCATCGGCAACATGGGTGGCCGGAACCGCCGATCATCCGCTCGTCTTGGGATCGCGGACAAAGTCTAAGATCGGTCGGGTCCGCTGGACGTTCTACGTACTGTTTCATGACTTCTGCACTTCATAGGGCCCAGTAACCAGGCAGCCTCGTTCCAACGTTGGAGCGAAGCTGCGCATGAGTGGTGCAAGTGACAGGCGGTGAGTAATTATGCCTAACCGTGACGCGTTGGTTGCAGCAGGTCATGCGGATCCCGGCGGCCGCCATGTGTGCAGGAAATGCAGCGGATTATCGGGAGCTTTTGCTGTACACATGTCGGTGCGGGAGAGCGTAAATATTAGCGGCCCCGACAAGAGAATGTCGTTCGTGCACCCAACTTTGATTAGCCGCTGTCATAGGAGATGACTCGGTGGGTCAGTGTTGCTTCAGCGTCGGAGGTAGGCGGGACGCTCGCCGATCTATGCAGGGTGTCAGCCGGATCCAGGTTGCTGACCTGTTGGATGGTCAGGTCCCCCCATTTGCGAGACCGGGATCCGAGCCGATGGGAACTATGGGGGTGCGACGGGCCATTTCCTACGCTGGAATCCGTCGCCTCGGCTCGCTCCATTGACGACCGCTACGTCCCAGCATGGCTCGTCGGATCGGCGGCGGCTGTGGAGAGCAGGTGCGATAGGAGGACGAATACGTCATCGGGGTTCCACCCGTCCGGATCTGCCAGCCACGCGATTGACATGCCGTCGAAGACAACCGAGCACAGTTGTGCGACGATCTCTGGTCCTCCGGGTAAATCGACCCCGGACGCTCTGATCCAGTTGTCGGTGATCCGCTTCGCGGTCTCGCGATACAGCGCGTACTGCCGGCGTGCAAGGTCCCGCATCGCCGGAGTCCTGATCGAGAGGCTCGTGAGCTCGTAGAGCGCCAGCTGCGCTCCTGGATCATCGTCCTCCACGACGCGCCACGCGGCTCGAAGGGAATCCAGGAGCGTGGCGCCATTGCTTGCTGCGGCGGCCCGTTCCATCGCGTCACTGAGCTTGTCGAGCACATCGATGATCACGGCTTCCATCAGGTCGTCCTTGCCGGCAAACCAGTAGTGGACCGCCCCCAGCGGAAGACCGGCTTCGTCGGCGATCTTTCGGGTGGTCGCCGCTGCAACACCGTCCCGGGCCAGGACGCGCAGCGCTGCGTCGATCAGTTCGGTGCGTCTTCCGTCCGAGGAACGCTCCCGAGATTTCGCGTTTACAGTCATGTTTCCATGATGCCACGATCATGATTCAAATGAACTGGACACTTGAACTGGTCATCTGACTCAGGTATCTTTTTAACACGTCCATCGGTCATCGCGGGGCGAACTCACCTATAAGAGAGCGTCAAGCCCATGGCAACTGAAGCAGAGCACATGAAAGAACGAAACAGCCAGGTAGCGTCGGATAGTGCACCGGTGGTCTACACGCGCCGTTATTGCCTGGTCGGGGGCGGGCCGTCGTCGATGGTCATGGCGCGGGCGCTTATCAAGGAGGGTGT
>NZ_PJIW01000035.1:0-12588 GCF_002929755.1 Arthrobacter sp. 4R501
GAGCCACAAACCGCAGGGACCACGCACACCAGCCCGGGCCGACGGCAGCCTCGGCATAGCCGCGGGCTCGGCATAGGCCTGGATCGTGCAGACCGACCCGACACTGGGCCGGGCCTACTATCTCAAGGAAGGCCTGCGGACCGTCTTCCAACTGCCCCATGCTGAAGCCGCGGAGGCCCTGGACCGGTGGGTGGCCTGGGCCAGAAGGTGCCGCATCCCCGCGTTCGTCAAGCTGCAAAAGACCATCGTCAAACACCGGGCCAGCATCCTCGCCTCGATCGAGCACGGACTCTCCAACGGACGCATCGAATCCATGAACACCAAGATCAGACTCATCACCCGCGTCGCATTCGGCTTCAAATCACCCGAAGCCCTCATCGCCCTGGCCATGCTCAGCCTGGGCGGACACAAACCCTTGCTCCCGTGCCGAAATTAACCCACGGAAGAATCAGGAGAGCCCAAAAACGCAGCTTGTACATACAAGTTAGCGGAGCTTTAATGTGCTGTTTTGCAGGTATTTGAGAACTCTCGGATAGGGCGCAAAGGCAGCCTCAAAGAAGCTGTTCATACATCTCTTGCAGGTATGTTCCTGCCGCGAGCGAGCCGCGGGTACTCGGGACATCGGGATAGGACACCCACCGACCGTTGCCAGTTCCCGGGGGAGGGCCTAGACTCGGCCCACAACCCCAG
Source organism: Arthrobacter sp. 4R501 (assembly GCF_002929755.1). Lineage (NCBI taxonomy): Bacteria > Bacillati > Actinomycetota > Actinomycetes > Micrococcales > Micrococcaceae > Arthrobacter > Arthrobacter sp. 4R501. Next base: position 691 of record NZ_PJIW01000035.1, read on the forward strand.
CCGGGGATTACTCCAGAACCCTTCACTCATCCCCTGTTCTGGGCGTGCGGATAGGTTCGTGTTCTGGGCACAGCAGAACAGGAATCGGCCATGACTAAGTATCTTTTCCAAGCAAATTATGTGGGCCAGGGCATCAAAGGCCTGATGCAGGAGGGTGGGTCCAAGCGTCGGGACGCGGTTGTAAAGGCCTTGGAGTCGGTTGGGGGATCACTGGAATGCATCTACTACGCGTTCGGCGAGACGGATGTCCTGGGGGTCTTCGACGTTCCCGATCAGCCGAGCGCTGTTGCCCTTTCCCTGATGATCAATTCCACCGGCGCCGTGGACCTTCACCTCACGCCGCTCATGACACCCGAGGATATTGACGCAGCTGTGGGCAAGACACCTGCCTACCGGGCCCCTGGTCAGTAACGGCTTCGACTGGGCTGCCTCGTGCAGGCCAGTCGAACCTTCGGTCACCAGAGTTCCTTTCAAAAATATTCGAAAAAATCCGGTCTGGTTTCGGCGTCCAACCCTTAGGATCAGGAAAGTGCCGGTAGGCACCACCTGACCGGCGGATTTCCAACCGCCTTGCCGATTGCGGGGGACCGATCGCTATGCTTCGAACTTTGAAATTCATCGCGACAGTGGTTGGCCTGGGCCTGGCTTTGGGACTGATGCCAGCCCAGGCGGCCCAGGCAGCGCCCGCCACAGGCCGGATCTCCCTCAGCCCGGCCACTGGGCCAGCAGGATCCGCCGTCACGGTCAGCGGAACGGGGTTCAAGGCCTCCACCGCGGGGACGGTGATCGCCGGTGCCACGACTTTTCCCTTCAAAACTGCGGCCTCGGGTGCCTTCAGCACCTCGATCGCCATCCCTTCTGCAGCCACGGGATCATTGACCATCACGGCCAAGACCTCGTCCATCCAGGCCTCGTCCGTGTTCACAGTGACCGCGCCGGTCCCGACGCTCCCCCCGGTCAGCACCGCCGCGCTTCGCTTCGGGGTGGCCACGGCCGGCGGCCCGCTGGCCAACGGCGAACTGGATGAAGTGGCGCAACTGGCTGGCGAAAGCCCGTCCACCATTCTCTTTTACAAGGACTTCCTCCAGGCGCCTCCCATCGCCGAGATGAACTCCGTCCGGGCACGCGGCGCCGTCCCGCTCATCACCTGGGAACCCTGGGCCTGGGGCGGTGGGATGGAACAGCCCGCCTACTCCCTGGACCGAGTTGCCGCCGGCGACTTTGACGCCCACATCACGCAGTGGGGCCAGGCACTTGCGGCCTGGGGCCAGCCGGTCCAGCTCAGATTCGCCCATGAGATGAACGGCAACTGGTACCCGTGGGCCGAAGGCGTCAACGGCAATCAGGCCGGCGACTACGTAAACGCTTGGCGCCATGTCCATGACGTTGTTGCTGCCACCGGTGCCGGCAACGTGTCCTGGGTCTGGAGCCCGAATGTTCCCTACTACGGTTCCACCGATCTCGCCGGCCTCTTTCCCGGCGCCGGGTACGTGGATGTTGTAGCCCTCGACGGGTACAACTGGGGCACGTCCGCCTCGTGGAGCGGCTGGATATCGCCGCAGGATCTCTTCGCTCCGGGGATAGCCCAGTTGCGTACTCTGGCACCCGGAGTTCCCATCCTGATCAGCGAGACGGCTTCCAGCGAAGCAGGGGGCAACAAGGCTGCCTGGAACAGTGAGCTCGTGTCCTATCTGGCGGCCCAGCCCGATGTTGTCGGCTTCGTCTGGTTCCACCTCCAGAAAGAAACCGACTGGCGGATCAACAGCAGCGCCACCTCCGCCTCAGCGTTCAAGTCCGCATTGCAGGCGCGCCGGACTCCCTGACTCAATGCTCAATCTCCCGGTAGTCAGGGACCGGTAATCAGGGCCGCACCTTGTTGTCCCGGCGCACCAGTCCCAGCAGGGCCATTCCTATGAGCATCACGCCAAGCGCGGTCAGTAGCGCGGCCATGACGTCCAGGCCGGTGTAGGCCAGTCCGGTTGCGCCCAGAGCGGCTCCGGAAGCGGGTAGGGCGGCGTTCATTCCGTACATTTGTTAGTTGATTTCCTCTGCTGTGTATTGCGCTTCCCAGCGGTCTATCCGCCGCCGGGTGATCTTTGCCGTCAGGACAGCGCACCAGGAGGCCAGAAACCAACCGGACCGCATCCACATGAACAATTCCTGCGGGAAAAACGTGGCTGCCATTAGGACGTCCTTCCAGTCGCGGTGCGGAATCCGTAGGGCCCGTTTGATGTCCAGGGCCACGAACAGGATTGGCACCAGCCACCAGAACAGGACGACGCGAAACACTCCCAACGAGAGTGAGAGAGCAATGACGGCGATCCACAGCAGCCTCAGGAACACACCCAGCAGACCCATGGCCTGCTGGCCCCAGTCCCGCAGGGTCAGCCGGTTGATTCCAAGGTCCAGCAGGTCTTCCACGGTGCCGACCTGCCATTTCATCCGCTGGCCCCACAGCGCTTTGAGTGTCTTCATCGAGTCGGTGTAGGCGCGGACATCGGGGGAGACCTGGCAGATAAAGCCCAGTTCCCGGATGCGGTACGTCAGTTCGAAGTCCTCGACCTGTGAGGTGTAGACCCACGGCCCTTCCCGGTCGTTCCGGGCCGCGATCTGACGGAGGACGGCGTTATTGATGGCGCAGCCGGTTCCTGCCAGAACGCTGGTCCGGCCCCGCCTCAGGGCCGTATCGGTCCATGTGGCGAATTCGGCCTTCTGGAGCCGACTCAGAAATCCGGGGTCCTGCATCGTGAATTTCGACGACGAGCCACCGAGGAGCGCGCCCCTTTCGGCACTGAACTCCCGGGACCAGGCTTCGACGGCGTTCGGGGGCAGGACGGTATCCGCGTCGAGGCAGATAACCACGTCGGCGTCGACTGCGTACTTCGCCCAGGCCCGGTTCAGGGCTTCGGATTTGCGGTGTTGCAGTCGTGGAAGCTCCATCACGGACACCGGGTATTTCCGCGCTTCCCAGGCCGTTGAATCGGTGCAGCCGTTGGGGATGACCACGATGAGGTCCGCGGGACGGGACTGGAGCATCAGGCCATCGAGCGTTGCCCCGATCGAGCCGGCCTCGTTGTAAGCGGGCACCAGCACGACTACGCGCAGGCCAAGTGCTGCTGGGGTAGCCTCGCCCGCATCGGATGCGACGCGGGCTGCCCGCCGGGTGGAATGAACGGTAGGCGAGCGCGTCGCGTCGGCCGGCGGGAGGGGCAGTGCGGTATCCACGGCGGCCTCCTCGGGTGGGTTTTGCAGGCCCCAGCGGCCTGCGAATCCATCCTGACGGCGACTTCTCAGATTTCGCCCCCGGATGCCCTCAAGATTCCATCAATTACCCCGTCTGCAGACGGCGAACCAACGAAATCTGTCTTGTTGGCCACACTGTTGCCCAAGTAGCGGCATAATGACCTAAACTGCTTCACTGAGGTGCCTGAAATGGTGCCGTGCAGCGACGAAAGTGAACACGCCATGGCTACCGATTACGACGCTCCACGCAAGACTGACGACGAGGCTTCCGCCGAGTCGCTGGAGGCCCTGCAGGCATCCCGCAGCGGCAGTGCCCAGACCGCAGTCATCGACGTCGACGAAACCGACACCGCCGAAGGCATCGACCTTCCCGGAGCCGATCTCTCCGGCGAAGAACTGACCGTCATTGTGGTTCCCGAACAGTCCGATGAGTTCACCTGCTCATCCTGCTTTCTGGTCCGGCACCGGTCCCAGATTGCACGCGAAAAGAATGGCCTGAAGTACTGCATCGAGTGCGAAGGCTGAACGGCCGACGGCGGCACTCCGGTGAGGTGCGCCGGCGTCGTTATTATGCATAACGGCAGGGTGCAGAAACGGTGTCAAAAGCGTTTCGATGGCCCCGCAAAGTGCTTCAGAATTACGCCCGCGTGACCGGAACCAAGGCCGATTAACGGTTCCGTGCCGAAGCGGCAACAACCCTTTTGAGTGGCCTTGGAGACTCCTACGCTTGAGCTACCTAATCACTCGAAGGGTGGCCCACAATGAAAAAGATTCATACGTGGCTGACAGTCATTTTGATGGCTGTCGGATTGGGTTTCCTGGCTCCGGGGCCCGCCTCGGCAACCACATCGTATTGCGGACTCATATGGGGATCGCTGGCTGAATCAGACCCGGCCATGAGCACCGCATCCGTCACCAACGTCCGGACGGGGCAGCACTACTGCTTCGACCGGATGGTGGTTGATCTCAACGGCCCTGTTGCCGGCTACACGGTTCAGTACGTTCCGACCGTGGTCCAGGACGGTTCAGGTTTTGAAATCCCGATGCGGGGTGGCGCATTCCTCCAGGTCACTGTGAATGCACCGTCCCACGACAGCAACTACAACGCGACATACAGGCCGGCGAACGAGGTCGAACTGTCGAACGTGTCGGGATACCAGACCTTCCGGCAGGTGGCCTACGCGGGCAGCTTTGAGGGCTACACCAGCATCGGACTGGGTGTCCGTGCCCGGCTCCCGTTCCGGGTATTCACCCTGGACGGCCCCGGATCCGGATCGCGCATGGTGGTGGATGTAGCGCACTTCTGGTGACCCGCGGTTCGCTGCTGAACCGCCGTTGAGGCAAGATCAGGAAACCAAAGAACGGCGCCCTGCTCCGGAGACTTTCCGGGCAGGGCGCCGTTCTGCGCTGTGGGTGGCGCAACTACTCGGGGACCACCAGTGCGGGTGTGTCCCGGCGGATGGTTTCGCCGCGGAAGAACCCCGGGCGGAGGCGTGCCATGATCACCATCAGCACGGCCCCGAGCGCCAGGATCCCGATGCCCAGGACAAACACCAGCCCAACTCCGAAGACCTCGGAGCCGCTGCCGAACTCCGGCGCCCAGCTGTCCATGGCTGTCTGCAGGAACACCACAAACAATCCGACACCGCCCAGCACCGGGCACAGGAGCCGCAGCACGAAGTTGCGGACGCTGCTGAACACGCTGTTCCGGAAGTACCAGGCGCAGGCGATCGCGGTCAGGCCGTAATAGAAGCAGATCATCAGGCCGAGGGCCAGGATGGTATCGTTCAGGACGTTTTCGCTGATCACATGCATCACCGCGTAGAACCCAGCGGACAGGATGCCCGCCGCCACTGTTGCGAAGCCCGGCGTCGAGAAACGCTTGCTGATGTGGCTGAACGGCGCAGGCAGCGCGCCGTAGTGGGCCATGGCCAGCAGGCTGCGCGACGGAGACGTGAACGTGGACTGCAGGGACGCGGCGGAACTGGACAACACCGCGAGCGACATCAGGATGGCGAACGGCCCCATGATCGGCGAGGCCAGCGCCGTGAAGAGATTCTCGTGGTTCTCAGCGTTGTTCAGGCCAATCCCCGTATCGCCGACGCCGGCGAACATCATGGTGGAAATGGTCACCAGCAGGTAGATCCCCAGGACAACGACGGCGGTGAGGGTGCCCGCCAGTCCGGCCGTCTTTTTGCCGTTGGCGGTTTCCTCATTCACAGTCAGGCACACGTCCCAGCCCCAGTAGACAAAGATCGACAGCGAGATGCCGGCAGCGATCTGCCCGAACGTCTCGATCCTGGTGACGTCGAACCACTCCCAGCTGAACGGGATGGCCGTTTCCGACGTGGACCAGTTCGCGAACGCCATGCCAACGAAAAGCCCCAGGACCAGCAGCTGGAATCCGACGAGTCCGTACTGGACCAGCTTGGTGGTGTGCAGGCCGCGGTAGCTCACCCACACGGCGAGGGCCACGAACACGAAGCACGTCAGGACGTTCAACGGCTTATTGGCCGCGAGGTCCGCGAGTTCAGGCGCACCCGTCAGCTGCGACAGGAAGAGATAGAAGAAATCGACGGCCACGCCCGCCAGGTTGGACAGGACGATGATGTTGGCGGCGAGCAGTCCCCAGCCGCCCATCCAGCCCACCCAGGGGCCAAACGCTTTGGTGACCCAGGTGAACGTGGTGCCGCTGTCCGGGGAATCGGCGTTGAGTTCCCGGTAGGCGAGTGACACCAGGATCATGGGGATGAACCCGATCAGGAAAATGACGGGCAACTGGAGCCCCGCCTCATTAACGGTGGGGCCCAGGGCGCTGGTCAGCGTGTAGGCCGGTGCGATAGTGGAAATGCCGAGAACGACGACGGCGAGGAGGCCCAGCTGCCCGCCCTTCAGTCCTTTTGCGGTGATGCCGTGCGCCGAGCCGGCCGGGTCGGTCCCGGATGGCTGGCTTGCGGGGGTGCTCGTACGGGTGGTTTGAGTCATTGTCCAGCGCTTTCTACGAGGCAGCAGGCTGCTGTTGGGTGATGCAGTGGATGCCGCCGCCGCGGGCGAAGAGCTCACGGGCGTCAATGCCGACCACACGCCGGCCGGGGTAGGCCTCCGCCAGGATCTGCAGCGCCTTGTCATCGTTGGGGTCCCCGAACGTACAGGCGATGACGCCGCCGTTGACCACGACGTGGTTGATGTAGCTGTAGTCGACAAAGCCTTCGTCATCCCAGAGCACTTCAGGGGCGGGGACTTCGATGATGGTCCACTCCCGTCCGGCCGCGTCCCTCGTGGTGCGCAGGTGCTCGAGGATGTCCCGGCTTACCTGGAAGTCCGGGTGGCGGGGGTCCTGCTGGGAATGCACCAGCAGTGTGCCGGGGGAGGGGATGGCGGCCACGATGTCCACATGACCGCGCGTGCCGAACCGTTCCGAGTCGCGGGCCAGTCCGCGCGGGAGCCAGACCACCTGGGTTGCGCCGATGGTCCGGGCGAGCTCGGCTTCGACGTCGGCCCGGCTGAGTCCCGGGTTGCGGCCCGGATCCAGCTGCACGGTTTCGGTCACCAGCACGGTTCCCTGGCCGTCCACCTGGATGCCGCCGCCTTCGTTGACCAGCGCGGACACGATGTGCATGGCGCCGGCACGGCCCGAGACTTCGGCGGCGATCAGCGCGTCCTTGTCCCAGCACGCCCAGTCCTGGGCGCCCCAGCCGTTGAAGACCCAGTCGACGGCGCCGAGGCTCCCGTCCTGGTCCAGCACAAACGTGGGGCCGATGTCCCGCATCCATGCATCGTTGAGCGGGGCGGCAAGTACCTCGACGTTCCGGTTCAGATAGCGGGCGGCGATGCCGACGTCGTCGGGGTCCACCACCACGGTGACCGGCTCAAATTCGACGGCGGCGTTGGCCACCGCTGCCCAGATGGACCGGGCAGCGTGGGCATCCTCCTCCGTGTCGCCCAGCGTGTAGCCGCCGGTGGGAAAGGCCATCCACAGCCTCTCCTGCGGAGCGGTTTCGGCGGGCATGCGCCACGTGCTCATGCGGTCACCTGCGCGGATGCGAGGACTTCGCCGCCGAGCGGCTGGTCACGGCGTACGGGTTCCGTGAGCCGGCCGTAAGTATCGGGGCGGCGCGTGGACAGGAAGGGGAAGAGCGTCAGCCAGTCCCGCCGCTGGTCCAGGTCGAGGTCTGCCACCAGCACTGCGGAGGCGTCACGCGGGGCCTGCACCAGGACGCGGCCGTAGGGATCGGAGATGAAGGAGGAGCCGTAAAAGTTCAGCGTTCCTTCCTCGCCCCAGCGGTTGGGCGCCACCATGAACAGGCCGTTGGCGATGCCGTTGCCCACAATCACTTGCTGCCACAGCGGCTGGGTGTCGAAGTCCGGGTGGTCCGGCTCTGAGCCGATGGCGGTGGGGTAGACCAGGATCTCTGCGCCACCGAGGGAGTAGAGCCGGGCCACCTCCGGGAACCATTCGTCCCAGCAGGTGGGCATGCCCAGCCGGGCGCCGCCCAGTTCTGCCGGCGCGTGGACCTCGTAGGCATCCGCGGCCGCCGGCCCCTGGCGGAAGAACTTGTCTTCGTAGTAGCCGGCGGTGACCGGGATGTGGAGCTTGTGCGTGCGGGCGAGCAGTTCGCCCTCGGACGACACCAAGATGGCAGTGTTCAGCCCCAGGCCGTCGTCGCGGCCGTCCGGGTTCGGTGCCTGCTGGTACAGCGAGGCATGGACAGCCACGCCGTGGCGGCGGGCCGACTCGGCAGCAAACCGGAAGGTGGGTCCGGTGAGCAGGTCCTCAGCGATGTCCGACGGACGGGGCCGCACCGCTCCAGGGCGCGTGGTGTCATTCTCCGGGCGCGTGTCCGCGGGGTAGCGGGAGAGGGTGAGTTCGGGCAGGAATACCACCGTGGCACCGAGCCTGGCGGCGCGGCCGATTCCTTCATCGAGTTCGGCCTGCAGGACGGCGGTGTCTGCATGCCAGCGGTGCTGCACAACGCCCACCCGAAGGGCAGGGCGGACGGACGGCGTTGTCCGGGCCAGGGACGTGGGTGAGTCGAGGCAGGAAATTTCAATCATATGCTTGCTTCCAGTGAGACGACCGTCACTAAATGAATGACGTTCATTTAGTATGGAGGGTGGACGGCTTTCGCGCAATGGTTTAAATGAATCCCATTCTTTAGTCTCGCTCCGTGAGATTAGTAAGCTCACTGAGAAATTTGCTTCCGGCCTGCCGCGATCGATCCCGTGGCTGATAGCGTCGGGACTACTGGACCAATCGAGGAGGATTCATGAAAGCTTCACCGACCCTGACCAATAACCTGCAGGCCGTACTTGCGGACCTGATTGAGCTGCACATCCAGGGCAAGCAGGCCCACTGGAACATTGTGGGGACCAACTTCCGGGACCTTCACCTGCAGCTGGACGAAATTGTGGATGCCGCCCGGCAGTTCGCGGACGATATGGCCGAGCGGATGCGCGCCCTGCATGCCCTGCCGGACGGCCGCAGTGCCACCGTGGCCAAGTCCACCAGCCTCGCGCAGTTCCCCGAAGGCCTCATCAACACGAAGGACGCCATCGAGCGGATCGTTGCCGCGCTTGAGGCTGCCGTGGGCACCATGCGCAAGGTCCATGACGAAGTGGACGAAGAGGATCCCACCACCGCGGACCTGCTCCACGAATTCATCGCCAAGCTGGAGCAGTACGCGTGGATGGTGAACGCCGAGACCATGAAGGCCTCCGCCAGCGTCACCGCCCCTGACGCCAAGTAAGAGCCGGCCCCTAGTGAGGCCACAAGCGCCCGGCGCCGGAATGACTTCCTGCGCCGGGCGCTTTTTGTGCGCTCGCCGGCTTGCCGGAGATGTGCGCCTAGTCCGCCGTCGGAACTTTCCGGAGTACGACGGCGGCAAGGACTGCCGCGCCCGCCATCAGTACCAGCGCGATTGCCGCAGTGGTGTGGACCCCCGAATCAAACGCCAGGCGTGCTGCGCCGCGGAGCGCTTCGGCCAGCGGAGCAGGCAGGCCGGCGGCCAGCTCCACGGCGCCCGCCAGAGTTTCACCCGCCTGGTGTACTGCACTGCCCGACGCCGTTTCCTCCACCCCGGCCGGAAGCCGGAGATTGCGCTGGTAGGAAGCGGTCAGGATCGAGCCCAGCACCGCCGTCCCCAGCAGGGACCCCACCTCATAGCCCGTTTCGGAGATGGCGGCCGCCGCTCCTGACTTCTCCGCTGGAACGGAGCCCAGGATGAGGTCATTGGAAATGGTTTCCGCTGTGCCCACGCCCAGGGCGAGGATCAGCAGCGCGGCCAGCAGGAGGGCCGGGCCGGAGCTGTGGTCACCGAAGACCACGATTCCGTAGCCGGTGGCGCTCAGGGCCAGGCCACCCGCCACCACAAAGCCCGGACGCACCTTCCGGACCAGAGGCACCACTGCCAGCCCAGCAAACACTGTGGCCACTAGGGCCGGGATCATGGCAATTCCGGCGGCCGACGGCGTCATCCCGTCCAGGAGCTGCAGGTGCTGGGCGAGGAACAGGATGAAACCGTTGAAGGAGAACAGGGCCAGCACGTTTGCCGTGATGGCAGTGCTGAAGACCCGGTTGCCGAACAGGGACATGTCCAGCAGGGGGCTGGCCAGCCGCTGCTGGCGGCGGACAAAAACGACGCCCATGGCCAGGCCAAAGGCAACAAGACCCACAGGAGCGGCCCCGAAACCATCGGTCGCCAGCTCCTTGATGCCATACACAACAGGCACCATTACGAGCAGGGACAGGACGATGCTGGGCACGTCGACCCGCCCGGGGCGCGGATCTTTTGATTCCGGGATGAACGCAGGGCCGAACGCCAGCAGGGGCAGCATGATGGGCACGGCGACCAGCAGGATGGCGCCCCACCAGAACTGCTCCACCAGCCACCCGCCGAAGATGGGGCCCAGGGCGGCGCCGCCGGAGAAGCCGGCGGCCCAGATGGCCACGGCCAGGCGACGCCGGTTTGGGTCCGGAAAAATATTGCGGATCAGGGACAGGGTTGAGGGCATCAGCATGGCCCCGAAGAATCCCAGCATCGCACGTCCCGCTATCAGCCACTCCGCGCTGGGGGCAAAGGCTGTTGCTGCCGATACCGCGGCGAAGCCAACGCTGCCGGTCAGCAGCAGGCGGCGGCGCCCGATCCGGTCACCCAGGCTGCCCATGGCGACCAGCAGTCCGGCAAGCACCAGGGGATAGGCGTCCACAATCCACAGCAGCTGGACTCCGGTTGTCTCCAGGCTGCTCGCGATGGCCGGAAGCGCGAACGTCAACGCAGTGTTGTCCACCGCAACCAGGAGCACCGGAAACATCAGCAGGGCCAGTGCGAGCCAGTCGCGCCAGGGCGCCTTGGCGGGCCCCGACGGCCGGAGACCGGCTGCCGTGGTGGATGTGCTTCGGGTGTTCTGGTTGGACTGTGCGGACAACGTCATATCGTTAACTATACCGTCCAGACGGTACAGTTAAGAAACGGGGCCCGGAGCATGCATGATTGAAGCCATGGCCAGAAATCCCGTCGCACGCGACGCAGTCCTCGACGCTTTTGAAGAACTCCTGATCGACGTGGGGGAGCGGGCTGCCACTTTGGATGCGGTGGCCAGGCGGGCGGGCGTGTCCAAGGGTGGATTGCTCTACCACTTCCCCAACAAGGAAGCCCTGATCGCTGCGGTGCTGGAACGCCTGGACCGCCTGGCCGTCGAGGACCTCGCGCTGATGGCCGCAGCAGCCGAAGGTGCGGCGGCCTACTTCATCCGTTCCTCGCTTTGGTCCGATTCGCCGATGGACCGCTCCTTCGTGGCCGCCACGCGCCTGGCCGAAGTGGCCCATGAAGAGGCCCGGCGCCGCTTTGCCGCCATCCAGCAGCAGTGGCTGGACCTGATCGCGGCCGACGTCGGCACGGCCATGGCGAAAGCCGTGCTGTATATGGGGGACGGGCTGTATTTCAACGCCATGTGGGAAAGCGGCACCACCGGGGACGGCGGGGGCAGGCATGGGGACATTGAGGAGCTCCTCGCTGCCGTGGAGCGGCTGCGGGACTGAACCCCGACGACCTCATTTGCCCGGTGGCCCGGGGCGTAGGAGAATTGGACCGCGTGGCGACCATCTGCGGCCGCCACAATATCGAGTATTAAATCTGAATATGCCTTTGATCTGCGGCGGGAGAGTTCTGTTAGTAGGTACAACAGGCGCCGTAGGAGCAAATCCTCCCCAGGAATCTCTCAGGCCCACGTACCGCCGCGGCCAGGCGACTCTGGAAAGTGGCAGGCCGTCCGCCTGAAGCGTCCCGGATCACTCCGGAATGTCAGGACCGCTGTGCCCACCGACGGTGCAAGCGCAACCTAGCGGAAGCTGGCTGCGCGGAAACTCTCAGGTCCCAGACAGAGCGGGGAGGAACTCGAGTCGATGTGGCGTACCCTGCGCCGCCTTAGTAATGGAGTTCCTTGTGAGTGTTAATTCGGCCTCGGCCACTTTCGTTGACCGGCATATTGGTGCGCGCCGCCAGGCCGATATTGACGCCATGCTCAAGGCCGTCGGCTACGGCACTGTGGACGCGCTGGTGGATACTGCCGTCCCCAACGGCATCCGCCAGGCCAAGCCGCTGGCCCTCAAGGACGCCCTCAGTGAGGTTGAGGTCCTTGCCGAGCTGCGGAAGCTCG
>NZ_PJIW01000036.1:0-9552 GCF_002929755.1 Arthrobacter sp. 4R501
GCTGGAGGCGTTTGGTTTTTCGAAGAGGTGAACTTCGGCGTATCGGCATAGTTTCTCGGGGAGGAGCCTGTTCATGGGAGCAACCGTGCTTCCGTGAAGGAGGCGAGTGCATTGTCTGGAACGAGAAGGAAAGCTGGCCAGCTGTGGCCGCACGTCGAGGGTTACCGAGGGTGGTTGACGCAGCGGGGTTACACGCCGGGCACGGTCCGGAACATGTTGAAGGATTTGGGCCAGGTCGGTCTCTGGCTTTCTGCCGAGGGGCTGAGGGTAGAGGATCTGAACGAGGAACGCGTGACCGCGTTCCAATCTGCCCGGCGAAGGGTTGGCCGGAGCAGGAGCCCAGGTCCCCGCGCTTTGGTTCCCCTGATGAGCTACCTGCGGGAGGCGGGCGCCGTCCCCGAAAGTGCCCCTTTGGTGACACCTTTGGGTGCGCTCCTGGCCTCGTACCGATCGTGGATGGTCCAGGAGCGTGGCTTGGCGCTGAGCACTGTGCTTCGTTACGAGAACACTGCCCGGCGCTTCCTTCAGGAGTCTTCTGTCGGTGGCGTGTTCGCCCCGGAGGCTCTGACCGGAGAGGACATCAATGCGTTCCTGCTGCGGGAATTCGCCCGGGTGTCGGCCGGTTCGACGAAGGGCCGGGTGGCCGAGCTGCGTTCGGTCCTGCGTTTCCTCTATCTGCAGGGCCTCACCGGGTCGAGTCTGGGTGCGTCGGTTCCTGCGGTGGGTGGATGGCGCTTTGCGACTCTGCCGCCGCCGGGGACGTCCGCGGAGGATGTGCAGCTTCTGCTCGACAGCTTTGACCGCAGCACGCTGGTCGGTGTCAGGGACTTCGCGATAGTGATGCTGGTGTCGCGGCTGGGGTTACGGTCCATCGAGGTCGCACGCATGGAACTGCGTGACGTGGACTGGCGGTCCGGGGAACTCATGGTCCGGGGCAAAGCGCGCCGGCAAGACCGGTTGCCGTTGCCGTCAGAGGTCGGCGAAGCGCTGGTCGCCTACCTCTCCTCTGGCCGGAATCCTGCGGATGCCGCCCATGTGTTCCTGACCTGCCGGGCGCCGCGCGGACCGATCCGCGCTGATCTGGTCGGCGATGTTGTCGAGCGGGCCTGCAAACGGGCAGGCCTGCCCAACGTCGGACCGCACGGACTGAGGCACGCGCTGGCCGGTGAACTCCTCCGCAAGGGCGCCGGCCTGGTGGCGATCAGCCAGGTCCTGCGCCATCAGGATCTGGCCACGACCGCCCTCTATGCCAAGGTTGATCTGGTCGCGCTGCGCCAGGTCGCCCAGCCGTGGCCGGGGGTCGTACGGTGATTACGTTGGAGCAGAATCTCGCGGATTACCTGCAACTGCGTCGTTCGCTCGGACACGAAATGGCCGAGGCCCGGTGGCTGCTGCCAGGCTTCGTGGCTTATCTGGACGCCCACGAAGCATCCACGGTGACGATAGAAGCGGCACTGGACTGGGCGCAGCAATCGCCCACAGGCCAGTCGACGACCGTGGGGCCGCGGCGGATGACGGCAGCGCGCGGGTTCGCCCGCTACCTGGCCGGCATTTACCCCGGCACGGAGATCCCGCCGCTAGGTCTGATGCCGCACCGGCAAAGATGGCGCCGACCGTTCATCTACTCCACAGCCGACGTCGAAGCTCTGATGGGCCAGGCCCGCATCTTGATCCGATCGCCGCTGCGGGCCGCGACCTACGAGACTCTGGTTGGTCTGATGGCAGCGGGTGGTCTGCGTATCGGCGAGGCCATCACGCTGGACCGCAGCGACATCGACTGGTCCGAGAGCCTGCTGCTGATCCGCGAATCCAAATTCGGTAAATCCCGGCTGGTTCCACTTCACAGCACTGCAATGCAGGCACTGAGCGCCTACGCCCAACTCCGCGACGAGCTCGAACCCCGACCGGAGGAGCCAAGCTTCTTCGTGTCCCAGACGCACAGACGCCTCTGCTACGCGGTCGTACGCCAGACATTCCGGCAACTGGTCGATGCCGCCGGGGTCGGGGACGGGGCACCCTCGGCGCCGAGGCTTCACGATCTGCGGCACATTGTCTCTGCTTAGTTTCCGTGTGGTGATTGACCCGATCTCGTGTGCCGGGCTGGGTGTTTGGGTTTTGCGCTGAACCGTGTGGTGTTTCTATTGTCATCATCTGTGATCCTGAATTTATTCTCGTCCCGGGGCTGGGAGTCCTGGGATCTCGAGCATCGGCCGTTGATCCCTGAGGGGATGCCCGTGCTCGTCGACGACGACCTGTGCTTCGAGGACGGTCCGGCCGCGCCGCGTCCTACGGCAGCCGTGAACCGGTGGCTGCGTGAGCTTCCTGCCAGCGGGGCGCCGGCCCCGAGCTCGTGGGAGAACTACGCGCGGGCGGTCAAGGTGTGGATGGAGTTCCTGGCCGAGCATGGGGTGGGGTTGTTCGACTCGCGGGAGCGGCTGAAGGCGGGGCTGAGCCGGTATGCCGAGCACCGGGCCGCGGGTCCGCTGAAGGCCCGCTTCGCGGCGACGACGTGGGGCCAGCACATGAGCATCCTGTCGCTGTTCTACGGGTGGGCGATCAACGAGGGGTACGCGAAGGCGGAGCCGTTCACCTACCGGGCCGCGCGGGCGCTGTTCGCGGGGACGGGGCGGGAGGTTCGGGTGAACTTGGCGGTCCGCCGCACCCCGAAGCCGCACGTGAGGATCAAGTACCTGGAGCCGGACTTCACCGGGCTGTTCCGGAATGGCCTGCGGGGGCTGGCACCGGACGGCTCCCGCGACACCGGCTTCCATGGGCGGGAGATGACCCGCAACGCGGCTGTCGGCGATCTCGCGCTGGCCACCGGACTGCGGCTGCAGGAGTTCACCTACCTGTTGCCCTGGGAAATCCCCACGCTGCCGCCGGAGCCGACCAGGGTGCCGATCCCGTTCCCGGTGCCGGCGGGGATCACCAAGGGCAGGAAGTTCCGCACCACGTGGACCTCTTACGAGGCTCTCGCCGGTGTTCACGACTACCTGGAGCTGGACCGGGCGGCCACAGCGGAGGGCTCGGGCTGGCGTCCGCCGCGGCGGTGGGGCGAGCCGCTGATGGTGACCAAGCCTGACGCCCGGGGCGGGCTGGTCAATGGCGTCCGGCGGTCCTGGGCGTCGCTGGCCCCGGCCGAGCGGCGCCGGTTGGTCGCCCCGGACGGAGGCTCGTGCCTGCTGGCACTCAAGAACGGCGGCGGCCCATTCACCGCCTGGGCCACGGTTTTCGAGCGCACATCAGACCGGATCCGGGCCCGCTTCGAGCCCCGGTTCCCGCATGTCTGGCCCCACCGATGTCGCCACACCTTCTCGATGAGGACTTTGGATTACCTGGTCACGGGGCACTACCGGCAGGCCGCGAAGCTCGTGCGGGACACCGATGCCGACGCCGCGTTGGTCTTCTACCTGACCAAGGCCGATCCGCTGCTGGTGCTGCGCGATTTGCTAGGACATTCCACCGTTCTCACCACGGAAAAGTACCTCCGCCGCTTGGACACGACCCGCATCTACCGGGAGGCATACGAAGGGGCCGGAGCAGCGGCCGGACTGACCGGGGATGCGCGGGCCGAACGCGAGGCCGCAGACGAGTTCGCTCAGTACGAAAACGAAGACGAAGGAGAGCCCTGATGCCGACCATGCTTATCGACGAACCGCTCGGCGTCGCTTGCGTGTTCAGCGACGGCAGCCGGGCGGAGTTCTCCCTGGAGGGCCTGCCGAACCCCCGCCTGGCCCGGGATCTGGCCATCGGGCTGGTCGACCTGGTCCACCCGCACGGCACGGCGGACTCAGCGGGCACGGTCAACCACTACGTCCAGGCTCTGCGGCAGATGGTGCGGGCTCTCGCCGGACGAGAGTTCGCCGGCGGCGCCGCCCAGCTCCGACGGGGACAGCTCGCTGAATTCTGGCTGGGCAGCACCGGCCCCCGGGAAGCGTGCACCCGGGCGATGGTGAGGGCATTCGCGCAGGTCGGCGGCGGGCTCGCCGATGGAGTGGCGGAGCTTGCGGCAGGACGGCCCTACAACCTCCAGCCCAACCATCGCCAGCTGCCGCCCTACAGCGAGGCCGAGTGGCAGCGCCTCACCGAGGTCTGCCGCACCCTCGCCGACGAGTCGTACGCCGCTCACCGGCGGGCTCTTGCCGCTGCCGCCCAGGGGAAACATCCGGATTCCGGCGGCTGGAAACCGGAGAATGTGCGTTGGTTGCTGGCCCGGCTCGGCCCGGTAAACGCGGCCCGCTTCGGCGAAGAACTCGGCTGCACCGACTCTGCGGTCCAGCAGCGCGGCGGATTCATGCAGGCCAGCGCTGATCTCTTCCCCACCCACCACGCGATGATCGCCTACCGGCTGCTGTTCGGCGTCTACTCCGGCATCGTCCCCGACGGCATCGACGACCTGGTCACCGATGACATCGACTGGGCCGGAGACAGCACGATCCTGCTCTCCTACATCAAGGGCCGCACGGCCGCCGAGAGCCTGAACCTGCCACGCCGTGCCGTGCGCCTGCTGGAGCAGTGGCTGGCGCACTCGGCCCTGCTGAGAAGCTTCAGCACGCCAGCTGAGCAGCGACGTCTGTGGCTGGCCCTGTCCCGGCCGGGGCACTTCGCGGTCACCGCCGGGACCGGTGCGCGCGTCACCGTCCAGCGGTGGGTCGTGCGCCACCAGATCCTCGGCGAGGACGGGCGCCCCTTGAAGATCCACCGCTCCCGGATCCGCACCACGCACGAGGCGATGCGGGACAAGACCGCCTGGACCGGCAGCGGCCGGGCCACGATCGACCCGAACCACACCCCGGCGGTCGAGGGCGACCACTACCTGACCGCCACCACCCCCGCCCAGCAAAGCGCCGCCGAGACAATCATCGAGGACGCCCAGCACGACATGCTCCGACGCGCCCACCCGCCCACCGTAATCACCGAAGAGGACGCGGCGGCACTGGCCCAAGGCTATCCGCAGCTGGTCGCAGCCATGGACCTGGACGACGCCGCGATCGCCGAACTGGTCGGCGGGCAGCGCGATGTGTTCACCGCCGCTTGCGGGGACCAGCTCTCCGGGCTGCACGGTCCGAAGGGCAAGCCCTGCCCGGCCCGCCCGTGGGTCTGCCTCCTCTGCCCGCTGGCAGTCTTCGCCCCACGGCACGCGGTTAATCTGCTGCGGCTCAAAGCGTTCTTCTCCCGGCAGTGGCAGCAGATGCCCGCCGCACAATTCATGTCCGTCTTCGGGCCCTACGCCGCCCGAATCCAACAGGTCCTGGACCGTTTCGACCCGGGCGTCCTCGCCGCTGCCGCCGCTGGTGCCGCCGACCGGGATGAGGAACTGCCCCTGCGTCCCGAGGAGCTCACCGCGTGAGTACCCCCGCTGCTATCTTCTCTTTCGAGGACCGTTCCGCGGTCTTCGCCGGCGCCGACGTCTGCCGCGAAGCCGGACTCGCCTTGCCCGCCGGAGCGAACCGCTCTCGCTTCGAGGACGACATCTGGGACTTCACCCGCGTCATCGGCCTGCCGGCTCAGATGTCCCGACGCGCGCGGCGCTTTGACTTCGCAGTCATCCCCGGCCCCCGTTGGCGTCTGGTCGCCAAGGAACTCGTGCTGGCGATGCTCACCCCCAGGCACGCATCGGTCATCCCGCTGCCCCGCGCCTACCGCACCGCACTGCACCTGACCACCTGCGCGGGCCGGCTCGGCGAACTCACCCGATTCCTCGCCTGGTTGGCAGGCCAGGGAGTGCACGGCCTGGAACAACTCGACACTCGGCTCTGCGAGGCTTACCTGGCCCACCGCCGCTACGTGCTCGACCAGCACGGGGCCATCGTCGGTGAACAGAGCCACGCAACTAGGCGCTCCGCCGCACAGATCATCGTCGACCTCGTCGACTACCGCGAGCTGTTCACCGCCGACCGTGTCTCCGCGGACCTGCGGCCATGGGGTGGCGCCACGGCCTCGGCGGTCGCCGAGATGCCCTGCGGCCGGACACAGAACAAAACCCCAGCCGTCGAAGACACAGTCCTGCAGCCGATGCTCGCCGCCGCGCTCTATCTGGTCTCCACCCTCGGCCCCCACGTTATCGAGCTCGCCCGGGAAATACGGGAAGCCGACCGCACCTCGTCCTGCAAAGCGGAAGGGCTCCGCCCCGCCGGTCCCGCGCCGGTGGCCGAGTTCACGGGACTGCTGACCGAATACGAACGAACGTGCACACCGCTGCCGATGCTGGCCGAACACCATATCGCCGACCGGCTCGCCGCCGGCTGGGATCCCGATGATCCCCTGCTGCCGGTGGCCACGGGCGTCCTGGCCCGGCAGGCCGGGGCCAGCCAGTACTGCTCACGATGGCTGCCGACCCTGCGCGGACCACTGGAAAGAACCCTCGCAGTGGTGGGAGTGGAGAAGGTCTTCGGACGGGACGCCGCCAAGATCAAGGCAGCAGACGGGGCATCCTCTCTGCCCTGGACACTTCCCCTGCACCGGCAGGAAGCCGTTGCCCTGGTCGGCATCGTCCGCACCGCCGCGATCACCACGCTGGCCACGGTGTCTGGAATGCGCGCGAGTGAACTGATGGAGCTGCGGATCGGCTGCCGCCGCCCGCCCGAGGAACCTGTTCCCGGCCTCACCCGGTTTCGGATCGCCAGCAAGGTCATCAAAGGCCAGCCGCTCGGCGGAACCGACGACGAATGGGTCGTCGTCGAGCCGGTCTATCGCGCCATCGAACTGGCCGAGCAACTCCACCACGGCCCACAGGACGGGGCCCTGCTATTCGGCCGGTTCGCCTTCGACGTCCGCTACCGGTGGTTCAGGAACTGGGTCAACTCCCAGGCCGGGCAACGGCTCGGGCTCGCACCCATCCCTGACGGGCAAGTGAATTTACGAATGCTCAGGCGAACCCTGGCACTGGAAATGGCCTACCGGCCCGGCGGAGTCCTCGCCTCCAAGATCCACCTCAAGCACATTGCCGTGGCCACGACAGAAGGCTATGCCTCCCGCCCCGGCGGGGCCCAGGCCGAGCTCCTCACCGAGGTCAACAAGCACGAGAGCGACCGCAACCTCAACCTCGTCCTCGCCGAGTACCGCAACTACCAGCAAGGCATCCTCCCAGCAGGCCCCGGCGCCAGCAGCCTCACCGACTTCTTCGCTCACATCGACGCCAAACTCGACGCGACCTCCGCGAAGGCACCCAAAACCCAACGCAGCGACCGCGACGCGCTGAACCTGCTGACCAAACGCGCCAAGGTCCTCCACCTCGGCCCGGCGAACTACTGCTGGTTCACCGACCCCTCCCGCGCCCTCTGCCTCAAGCTCGCCGGCACCCCCACCGCCGAACGCCCACTGATTGGCCTGTGCGACTCAGCCCGCTGCCCACAAGCCACCCACCACCCCGGCCACCGTCCCATCTGGGCCGAACACGCCGAACGCACCAAGATCTTCCTCGGCCAACTCGGCACCACGCGCAAGACCGAGCACACCCGGCTCCAGACAGATCTCGACCGAGCCCTCCGCGTCGTCGCCGGGATCGACGCCGCCAGCACCGCCACCGACCAGGAGTCCGCATGAGAATCACCGCAGCCCAGCGCACAGAGAACGAGAACCGCATCCGCGCCGCCATGGACCGACTCCTGCGCGGCGAAATTCCACCCGCGGGCAAATGCGACATCAAAACACTCGCCCACGAAGCCGCCGTCGACCGCACCGCGTTCTACGGCACGCGCCCCTACGCCCACCTCCGCGTCGAGTTCGAACGGCGGGTCCAGGCACTGCAAAAAACGGGCGAAATCCCTGACCCTCGCGAGGCCCAGATCGCCCGGCTCAAAGCAGAGATCACCAACCTCCGGGAACGGCTGACACAGGCGCAGCAGACGATCGACGAACTCACAGACTTCCGCGCCCAGGTCCTGGCGCGGCTTGCCGCCCAGCACGAGGAGATCTTCCGACTCCGCGAGATCGCCGCGGGCACAAGCACGGTGAGCCGCCTGCCCTCGCGAACCACCATCATCGGAACCTGCAGTTGATGTTGCTGCGCCGAAAGGATCCATCGAGAGCCTCGAAGCGCGCCCTCCGCCAGATCGCCGGCCGCGCGCGAGATGGCAGCACGACTGAGAAACTCAGCGACACCTGTTCCAGCCCGAACCATGATCGCGCATGCCCAACCCCCAAGCCCCCACAGGATGAGATGCATCACATCGACTATCCCGGAATGCAACACGCCCGGATGCGTGAGTCGCGAACACGCCCGCAACGATGCCCCTGCTCAATCGCCACACAAGGTCACCTGCACACAGCCTCTGCGGGCACAAGGCACACTTTCGCGGTCCGCACCCTGCTCAGCTGGTATCGGACCGGCGAGGACGTGCAGGCGAAGCTTCCATGGCTATCGACCTACCTGGGCCACCGTGAACCGGCATCGACTTACTGGTATCTGTCGGCCGCGCCGGAATTGCTGGCCTTGGCCGCGGCACGCCAAAATACCCGCTGGACGGCGGTGCGATCATGACGCTGATCGCACCGACCCTGCAGATGTTCTTCACAGACCGGCTCGCCCAACAGCGCCAAGCCAGCCCGCGGACCATCGCCGCCTACCGGGACGCCCTGAAGCTGCTCCTGGAGTTCATCCACACACGGACCGGCAAGCTGCCCTCAAGGCTGGATTGGGACGACCTGGACGCGACCATGATCTCTGGATTCCTCAATCATCTGGAGACCACGCGGGGCAACAGCATCAGGACCCGAAACGTCCGCCTGACAGCAATCCGCTCACTGTTCTCCTACGCCGCGTTACGTCATCCGGAGCATGCGCTGCTGATCCAGCGTGTTCTCGCCATCCCGCCGAAGCGGTTCGACAAGCGCATCGTGACGTTCCTGACCCCGCCCGAGATCGACGCCATCATCGCGGCCCCGGATCAGTCCAGATGGGAGGGCCGGCGCGACAGGGCCCTGATGCTCCTCGCCATCCAGACGGGTCTGCGGGTCTCCGAGCTCACGGGCCTGAACTGCGCCGATGTCACGCTGGGCACCGGCGCGAACGTCCGCTGCGAAGGCAAAGGACGCAAACAACGCGCCGTGCCACTCGCCACTCCCGTCGAGGGACTGCTGCGTTCCTGGCTTGCCGAACGAGCCGGCCAACCACACGAGCCAGTGTTCCCGACCCGGACCGGGCGGCGGCTCTCCCGCGACGCCGTAGCGCTGCGGGTCAGCACACACGCAGCGACCGCTGCCCGAACATGTCCATCGCTATCGGGCAAGAAGATCCACCCTCACGTGTTTCGTCACAGCTGCGCGATGACCTTGCTCCAAGCCGGGGTCGACACCTCGGTGATCGCCCTCTGGCTCGGCCACGCCGGAGTCCGGTCCACCGACGCGTACGTCCATGCCGACATCATCATTAAGGAGAAAGCCCTCGCTCTGACCACGCCGGCATCCGCGAGCCCTGGCCGATACCACCCAACAGACAAGATCCTCGCGTTCCTCGAGAGCCTGTAACTATCCCGAGCCACAAACCGCAGGGACCACGCACACCAGCCCGGGCCGACGGCAGCCTCGGCATAGCCGCGGGCTCGGCATAGG
>NZ_PJIW01000037.1:0-8109 GCF_002929755.1 Arthrobacter sp. 4R501
CTCGAGCTGGCCGAGCGAGCTACCGCAGCAATCGGCGCGGGTGCGATCGCGGTGGCCTGCGACCTCAGCGACCGAAGCTCGGTAGCGGAACTCTCGGACCGAATTGAGCACGAATGGGGCGGCCGCCTCGACGTCGTCGTCTTCAACGCCGGGGTAATCATCCCAGGAGACGCCGCAGACACGTCGACCCCCGATCTCGAGTTCCAGCTGGAGATCATGCTCCTCAGCGTCCTCGCGCTGGCAAATGTCACGGCGCGAGTCTTCCGGGCCAGGAATCAGGGGCACATCCTCGCCACCGTGTCGATGGGAGGCATCCTGGCCATGCCGGGATCAGCCGCCTACGCGGCAGCGAAGGCGGGGCTGCGGGCGTACCTGGCTTCCCTCAAAGCGGAACTGCGCGGCACCGCGGTCGCAGTGAGCGGGATTTATCCCAGCGCCGTCGACACGCCGATGCTGTACCACGAAGCCACCCACGACGGAAGCCTGCTGAACTTCGTCGGCAGGGTAAGCCATATCGACGAGGTTGTGAATATGTTCGACCTGGCACTCAGAAGCAAGCGTCTCGAGAATTACCTCCCCTACAGCGACAGCATCCTGTCGCGCTTCCTGCAGTGCTTTCCCTGGATCCTTCCGCGCATTCTCGGGCCTTTGGAGTCGATGGGACGGCGTGGACAAAGTAAGTACCTGGCAACCAAACGGATCGGAGCAAGCGCATGAAATGCCTCGTCACGGGTGCGACAGGTTTTGTTGGCGCCAATCTTGTCCGCGAACTGCTCGATGCTGGCCACGAGGTGACAGCGACCGGATCGCCAGGGTCGGCAACCCGATGGATCCAGGATCTGCCCCTCACCATCGATCTCAGTGACCTCACGGCAGCCGGAGAGGCAGAACGCTTAGTCGCCGGACAGGAATGGGTCTTCCACGTCGCCGGGGACACCTCGACCTGGAGCCAGTTTGCCGCCCGGCGCCGAAAGGTCAACATCACCATGGCGGGGAATCTCGCGAAGGCGAGTCTGGCTGCCGGCGTGCGGCGCTTCATTCACACCAGCACGCTGGACGTCCATGGCTTCGACCCCAGCGGGGCTGCTCTTCCCGAAGGACCGGGACCCTCCTCGCTCACCGGCATGGGCTACGACTACGCCGATACCAAGGTCGCGGGCGAGCAAGCCGTGCGGGCCTACCTTGCTGAGGGCCTCGACGTCGTGGTCGTCTATCCCGGATTCATGATCGGCCCGTTCGACCATACGTTGCAATTAGGACGCATCATCCGGGACATGCAACAAGGCAAACACACCTTCTCCTTCCCCGGTGCGTCGTCGTTCTGCGACGTGCGGTCAGTCGCTTCCGGCATGGTCGCAGCGGCCACCAAGGGAACAGCCGGAGCGGGCTACAACCTCAGCGGGCACAATCTCACGTACGCAGCCGTGTTCGAGCGCATGGCAGAGATTGTCGGCGCGAAGCGTCGACCGATCGCGCTGCCGAGACGGGCCCTGATCGCCTACGGACACGCCGCCAACCTGGGTGCACGGTTCACACATCGGGCACCCGACATGGACCCGGGCCTCGCACGCTACCTTTCGTCGCCCCAGGCATCTGACTGGACCAAAGCCAAGAACGAACTCGACTATGCCCCGGGAAATCTGGACACAGCCATCATCGACGCGGCGAAGTGGTACGACGTCAATATCCCTGCGACAGCGTGAGTCGGACCACACGCAATGTAACGCAAGTACTTACACAGCTCTACTAGGCGAAGGAGCCACTTTGCACCTGGCTGCCGGCAGACCGGCAGCCAGGTGCACTCATTCCGTGCCCTCTTCGGTTCGGATCATGCGCTTCTCCTGGTCTCCGACACTTGCTGTGAGTGTGATCCCCGACATCTACGAGCGCTTATTTGAACCCTGGGTACTCCGCGGCGGAAGCGAAGATGACTTCAGCCCATCAGCTCATATGCAGCGCACCTGCCCATGCTGCCCGCTAACCATTCCATCAACTAATGCTGACTGATCGAAGGAGATCACCATGTACCGCAGCCCCTATCCTGACCAGGTCATTCCGAACACATCCGTCTTCGAATTCCTTTTCGGTACCCTGAGCGACGAGGACGCTGCCCGCACTGCCATCGTCGATGGCACAACTGGAGCGGAAACAACGTTTGGCGAACTCGCGGAAGGCAGCATCCTGCTGGCGGGGGCACTTGCCGCCCGCGGAGTTGGGGTGGGTTCCGTGGTTGCGCTGCATTGCCCGAACGTGCCGGAATTCGCTACGACCTTTCACGGAATCTTGCGTTCCGGAGCGACCGCGACCACAGTGAACGCGCTGTACACGGCGGAGGAGATCACCGTGCAATTGCGGGACTCCGGCGCGCGGACTCTCGTGACCATGAGGTCCATCTACGAGCAGGCCAAGGTCGCAGCGGACGCGGTCGGGTTGATGGCCGAGGCCGTCATCGTGCTGGACGGAATGGATGGACACCCGAGTCTTGCCGATCTGCTCGGCCAGGGCGCGCCTGCGCCCGATCTCGTGTTCGACCCGGCTACCCACGTCGCTGTGCTGCCGTATTCCTCTGGAACGACGGGAATACCGAAGGGCGTGCAGCTCAGCCACTCGAACCTGGTCGCGAACGTTTGCCAGGTCCGTGCGGCCGTCGATGTCGAAGCCACCGACCGTGTGCTTGCGCTTCTTCCGTTCTCGCACATCTACGGGATGACCGTGCTGCTCAATATTGCGTTGGAACGGCGCGCAACGCTGGTCACGATGCCGCGATTCGATCTGCCCGAGTTCCTGCGCATCACTCAGGATCACTCGTGCACCTACCTGTTCATCGCGCCGCCCCTCGCGGTCGCACTGGCGAAGCACCCGCTCATCGACCAATACGATCTGACGAGCGTTCGCGCCATCCTCTCCGGCGCCGCCCCGATCGACGCGGCGCTCATGGCGGCCGTCGAGAACCGATTGAACACACGGATGCGTCAGGGCTATGGCATGAGTGAGGCCAGTCCTGTCACCCACGTGCTGCCCGCGGACGGTGATCACCTCTCCCTCGGATCGGTGGGAGTGCCGGTCGCGAATCTCGAAGCGAAGCTGATGTCGGTGGAAACCGGCGAGGAGATCGTGCAGCCTGTCGGCGGGCACAGCGCTCCGGGCGAGCTGTGGGTGCGCGGGCCCAATGTCATGCTCGGCTATCTTGGGCGAGAAGATGCAACGCGCGAGACGATTGACGAGGATGGCTTCCTGCATACCGGCGATATCGCGACCGTCGGGGAACACGGTGAGTTCTATATCGTCGACCGCCTCAAGGAGCTGATCAAGTACAAAGGGCACCAGGTCGCACCGGCCGAGCTTGAGGCGTTGCTGCTGACTCATCCCGAGATCCTCGATGCGGCCGTCGTCGGGTCACGGGATGACGACGGGCAAGAGATTCCCAAGGCTTTCGTCGTTCGACGCGATGGTTGCTCCATCGACGAATACGCCGTGATGTCATTCGTGGCATCGCACGTCGCGCCTCACAAGAAAGTCCGCGCCGTGGCCTTCATCGACGCCGTACCAAAGTCCGCCGCCGGCAAAATCCTTCGGAAGAACTTGAGGGGACGCTGAACGACGGGCCAAAACTACATTGCCCCGTTGGTGAACAACGTTCGCCAACGGGGCGTCATCCCGTGCTGCACTAGGCGGACGAGCCCGCCCGGTGCAGCACGAGAACCGTCCCCTCCATTGCCTCCAACACGAGGAATCTGCTCGGCGGCAACGGCATCCTGCTCGCCAACCGCGTCGCCCGGGCACCTGGCCGACATTGAGGCGATCCAGCCGGCATCTCGGGCAGCGGTCCATCACCCCTTCATGGTTTTACTGCTTCCGCCTCGAAAGGCAACCCCATGAGCTCAGATAACAGAGTCCCCGTCATTCTCGGCGGGGCACGCACCCCCTTCGGCCGGTTCCGCGGCGGCCTTGCCCCGCTGTCCGCCAGCGACCTCGGCGCCCACGCCATCCGCGCGGCCCTGGAGCGCGCCGGCGTCGCCGCCGAGCAGATCGAAGCCGTCATCGTCGGGCAGGTCATCCAGGCGGGCGCGGGCCAGGGCCCCGCCCGGCAGGCCAGCCTGGCCGCCGGCATCGGCTGGGACGTGCCCACTGTGACGGTGAACAAGCTCTGCCTCTCCGGCCTGACCGCCGTCATCGATTCCGCCCGGATGATCCGCTCGGGTGAGGCTGACTTCGTCGTGGCCGCCGGGCAAGAGTCCATGACCAATGCTCCGCACCTCGCCAAAGGACTGCGGGCCGGAATCACCATCGGGGACACTACTCTGGTCGACTCGCTCAATCATGACGGGCTGCAGGATCCGTTCAGCGGTGAGTTGATGGGCGCCGCCACCGACGCCGGAAACGCCGCCCGCGGCATCAGCCGCGAGGACCAGGACGAACTGGCCGCCCGTTCTCACCGGCGCGCCGACGCCGCACGCGCAGCCGGCATCTTCGATGCCGAAATCACCCCCGTCGACGTCCCGCAGCGAAAAGGTCCCGCGCTGACACTGGACGCCGATGAGGCCATCCGCCCGGAAACCACGGCGGAGGCACTCTCCACGCTCAAACCCGCCTTCTCCACCAGGTCTGACGCGACCGTCACGGCCGGCTCGTCATCCCCGCTCTCGGACGGTGCGTGCGCCCTGATCATCGCCAGCAAGGCTGCGGCCGAAGCGGCCGGGCTGGCATGGATCGCCGAGATCGGAGCGCACGGCCAGACCGCTGGCCCCGACGGTTCCCTGCATTCCCAGCCCTCGCGCGCCATCGAGGCGGCACTCAAGCGCGAAGGCTTGGTTGTCGATGATCTGGACCTGATTGAAATCAACGAGGCCTTCGCCTCCGTGGTCATCCAATCTGCCAAGGACCTGGGCATCGGAACCGACCGCATCAACGCCGACGGCGGCGCCATCGCCTTGGGCCATCCGGTCGGTGCCTCCGGCGCACGGCTCGTGCTCCACCAGGCCCTGGCCTTACAGCGCCAGGGCGGCGGCACTGGAGTTGTTGCCCTTTGCGGTGGCGGTGGCCAAGGCGACGCCCTGATTCTCCGGAGCGCCAAATGAACGCGGCGGACTTCGCGGCATGGGGCGGCCTGTTCCCGGTGAGAACTCACCCACGCCGAGCTAAGGGAAATCCCTCTGCCGGGGCCGGCATCTTCGCCCTGATCGCGATCGTGAACAGCAACGACCGGAAGCCCGCCACGTTCAGCCCCGGGTAGCTGCTGGAACTGTGCACCCTGCTGGAAAGAGTTAGGCAGCGGGCGGCGTCCGGGGAGCTCGCCGGCGTCGGCGTCACCGGCCCGGCACCGCTCTTTCGTCGCTGGCGCGGACCTCACCGCCATGAAGGGGCTCGATGATCCGGCATCCGCCCGCGCGATGGCCCGGCTGGGCCCTCAACCCTGAGTTTGGCGCTCTCCTACGCCGCCACCCTCGGAGTGGCCGCGCCGATGTTCCTTGGCCAGACAGTCGTATTCACCCTCTACTGGTTATAGCCGGGCCCCTGAGCTTTCTGGCGTGGGCCGACCGCATCATCACGCGTCGGCGCAGGCGGTGGGAACTGCAAAACCACGCCGATCCAATCACATCCCGGTTCAGCGTGTCTGGTCCGCTGTGCTTGGGAATGGCTCGTATGGTCAAGGCATGCCACGGGGCCGACCGGCGGATCGGCCGGAAGATGTTTACCCCCTTGAGGGTCAAACGCCGATCGACGGCCTCCCTAAGGAGCGATACGACCTAACTCCCCGACTCTCGCCGTATTGGGCTGTTTATGAAGCCACTCACCCCGGGGTCAAGCGGCGCGTCGGCGGCGGCTGTGGAGAGCAGGTGCGATAAGAGGACGAATACGTCATCGGGGTTCCAGCCGTCCGGATCTGCCAGCCATGCGATGGACATGCCGTCGAAGACGACCGAGCACAGTTGTGCGACGACCTCTGGTCCTCCGGGTAGATCGGCCCCGGACGCTCTGATCCAGTTGTCGGTGATCCGCTTTGCGGTTTCGCGGTACAGCGCGTACTGCCGGCGTGCAAGGTCCCGCATCGCCGGAGTCCTGATCGAGAGGCTCGTGAGCTCGTAGAGCGCCAGCTGCGCTCCTGGATCGTCGTCCTCCACGACGCGCCACGCGGCTCGAAGTGAATCGAGGAGCGTCGTGCCATTGCTTGCTGCGGCGGCCTGTTCCATCGCGGCGCTGAGCTTGTCGAGCACATCGATGATCACGGCTTCCATCAGGTCGTCCTTGCCGGCAAACCAGTAGTGTACAGCCCCCAAGGGAAGACCGGCTTCGTCGGCGATCCTGCGGGTAGTGGCCGATGCAACACCGTCCCGGGCAAGGACGCGCAGCGCTGCGTCGATCAGTTCGGTGCGCCTTCCGTCCGAGGAGCGCTCCCGAGATTTCGCGTTTACAGTCATGTTTCCATCATGCCACGATCATAAATCAACCGAACTGGACACTTGAACTGGTCATGTGACTCAGGTATCTTTTATACACGTCCAGCGGTCATCGGGCGGCAGTCTCAACGAGAGAAAGTGTCCAGCCAATGACAAATAAAGCAGCGCGAATGAAGAGGCGAAACAGTGATGGGACGATCCGTCGTCGCCTCCTCTCCACCCGTCAGGTCGTGTTCCTGGTGGTAGCCGCGGCAGCGCCGATGGCCGCCATGATCGGCAACGTGCCATTGGCGCTCCTGCGCGGTAACGGCATCGGGTTGCCGGCAACGTTCATCGCTGCCGCCGTAGTGCTCTTGTGCTTTGCCGTCGGCTACGCAGCGATGAGCAAGCGGGTCGTCAACTCCGGTGCGTTCTATACCTATATCGCACGGGCGCTCGGTAAACCGACGGGCATCGCCAGCGCATACGTGGCGGTTGTCGGTTACGCGGCCCTCGCGATCGGGCTTGCCGCGTCGTTCGGCTATTTCACCATGCTGGTGCTCCAGAGCGAAGGCGTTGATCTTCCCTGGTACGTCTACTCGGCCGTGGCGGTCACAATCGTGGCCTTCCTCGGCTATCGCAGTGCGGATGTCTCCGCCAACATACTCGGCGTTCTGATGATCGCGGAGTTTCTGGTGCTGATCGTGTTTGACCTGCTCGTCGTCGGGGACAAAGGCGCGGCGGCGTTCCCGCTGCAATCATTTGAACCCGCGCAAATGCTGTCCGGCTCGGTCGGGATCGCCGTAATGTTTGCGTTCACAAGCTTCGTGGGATTCGAGTCGGCGGCTCTCTATGGCGAAGAGACCGACAATCCCTCACGCACGATTCCCCGTGCCCTTTACATTTCCGTCGGCACCATTGCCGTCTTCTACGTCATCACAGCCTGGATCATCATCGGTGCCGCCGGCGGCACAACTGCCCCAGCGTTGGCACAGACTGAGCTCGGTGATTTCGTCTTCACGCTCGCCACTCAATTCGGTGGCGAGACGTTGTTCAGCGCGACAGCCGTGCTGCTGTGCACCAGTCTCCTGGCTTCTTTTGTCGCACTTCACAACGCCGCGAGCCGCTACCTGTTCGCCCTTGGCCGCGAGGGCGTTCTGCCCGAATCTCTGGGCAAGTACCACCCGACACACCTCAGCCCGCACATCGGCAGCGCGGTCATGACCGTGCTGACGGTGATCGTCCTGGTCGTCCTGGGCCTCTTCGGCGCCGACCCCTATGTCGTGATCGCCGTGAGCCTCGTGGGCCTCGGGACACTCGGCATCATTCTCGTCCAGGCACTCACGGCACTCTCCGTGCTGGTCTTCTTCTGGAACCGTAAAGACCGTTCCCTGTGGCGCTCCGTCATCGCGCCCATCATCGGCTTCGCCGGTCTCGGTTCAGCCTTCGTCCTCGCGGCTCTCAACTACGACATTCTCATCGGATCGACAGACTCGTTCATGAATATGGTGCCGGTCCTTCTCCTCGTCGCCGCAGCGATCGGGGCTGCAGTGACGGTGCGGCTCAAGCGCCGCAAGCCCGCCGCCTACGCAGCTCTCGCATCCTCCCAGTTGCGCAAACGCACCCAGGTAGCGTCGGACAGTGCTCCGGTGGTGTACACGC
This sequence comes from Arthrobacter sp. 4R501, assembly GCF_002929755.1. NCBI lineage: Bacteria > Bacillati > Actinomycetota > Actinomycetes > Micrococcales > Micrococcaceae > Arthrobacter > Arthrobacter sp. 4R501. Next base: position 8,040 of record NZ_PJIW01000037.1, read on the forward strand.
GCCGTTATTGCCTGGTCGGGGGCGGGCCGTCGTCGATGGTCATGGCGCGGGCGCTTATCAAGGAGGGTGT
>NZ_PJIW01000038.1:0-6928 GCF_002929755.1 Arthrobacter sp. 4R501
GCAATCCCAAAAGAGATGCTACCGATTGTCGACAAGCCAATGATTCAGTACATTGTTGACGAGATTGTGGCTGCAGGGATCAAAGAAATCCTCTTGGTAACTCACGCGTCCAAGAACGCGGTCGAAAACCACTTCGACACCTCTTATGAATTAGAATCTCTTCTTGAACAGCGCGTGAAGCGTCAACTACTGGCGGAAGTTCAATCCATCTGCCCGCCGGGTGTGACCATTATGAACGTGCGTCAGGGCGAACTTTTGGGTCTGGGCCACTCCATTTTGTGTGCGCGACCGGCCATTGGTGACAACCCATTTGTCGTGGTATTGCCGGACGTTGTTATCGATGACGCCAGCGCCGACCCGCTGCGCTACAATCTTGCCGCTATGATTGCGCGCTTCAATGAAACGGGACGCAGCCAGGTGCTGGCAAAACGTATGCCGGGCGATCTCTCTGAATACTCCGTCATTCAGACCAAAGAACCGCTGGATCGCGAAGGTAAAGTCAGCCGCATTGTTGAATTTATCGAAAAACCGGATCAGCCGCAGACGCTGGACTCAGATATCATGGCCGTAGGTCGTTATGTGCTTTCTGCCGATATTTGGCCGGAACTGGAACGTACTCAGCCTGGTGCATGGGGACGTATTCAACTGACTGATGCCATTGCCGAACTGGCGAAAAAACATGCTGTGGATGCAATGCTGATGACTGGCGACAGTTACGACTGCGGCAAAAAAATGGGCTATATGCAGGCGTTTGTGAAGTATGGTTTGAGAAACATTATGCTAGGCACAAAATTCCGTGGTAAAATAGAAGAAATAATTATAAATGATTTTTAATGAAGATAAAAGGCGGGAGAAAATAGTAATATGAAAGTCGTCAACCGATTATCTAAGCTAATGTTTAAAATATCAGATGATGTTTAGATCTTTTATGGTGATTTTTTGCTTCATGTGATTTAGAAAACGGTCTCTTGTTTTATTAGAGACGAATTTATTAAGATTGCCATGTTATAAGTTTGTGTTAGTGAACTGGTAGCTGTTAAGCCAGGGGCGGTAGCGTTGTTTTTTGCGTCTTGCGGGGTAGTATCTATACCCTCCCCCCTATTATTTGTTGCAAAGAGGTCTTTGGGTAAATAACGAGAAGTTAATGTTTACAATTAAAACTGTATTTGTGTTGAGGATATTCGGCGCTATACTTGCGCTGTCAACGAGTGTGATGATATCAAGAACGCTCAATATGAGTGAGGCTGGTGGGGTTTTCTTCCTATTATCAGTAACTGGAATAATATCGTCCCTATCCTCTTTAGGACAAAATAATTTAATTTTGAAAAAATGTGCCTCAGTTAAATATGCATTAAAAGCACGAGGCGTTTTTTTTCTTAGATGCATAAAACGGAGTGTTATATCCAGTATTATCTTATCTATCATTTTAATACCTATAATTCATTATTTTTCGCCACAATTATTATTACGAAATACATGGTGTTTGGCGATTCTGTTGATAATATCATCGTCAGTAAATATATTGTTATATTCCTTTTTACAGTCTCAAGGTCTTGTCACTTTTAGTGTTGTTCTGCAGTATATATTTCAACCCTTATTGTTTATTTTTTTTGTATTACTTATTGTTCTGATTAAAAATGAAAGTGTTTTACTGGTGTCTTTATCATACTTCTTCTCAATTATTCTTATTGGAGGAGGGGGGGGGGTATACTCGTATTATAAATTTAGGGACGATTTCAATCAGTTAGAAACAGAGTCAATACCGTTTAGACTGAAAGAATTATCAGAGTATTTCATTGGTAACTCATTAGGAATGCTGATTGTTCAATCTTATGTTGTACTTTCCGGTTTGTTGCTCCCAGCTGCTGATGTCGCTATTATTGCTGTGTCTGATAGAATATCCTTGGTTATAAATTTATTTGCAATGTCAATTAGCACAATTCTGGCACCTAAGGTCGCCAGTTTATACAGCCAAAGTAAAATGAATGAAATAAAAGAGCTAACTAAAAAAGCTATGTTCTTCATAATGATACCATGTGTTTTAATGGCTCTTCTGTTTCCCTTTTTTTCAGGGCTGATATTATCTATATTTGGTGTTCAATACAGTAATGCTAGCGAAGTGTTAATTATTTTAGTTATGACGCAGATTATTAATGCAATATTTTGCCCTGTATATGTTTTTTTAAATATGAGTGATCGGCAAGGTTTTATAAGTAAATTGCATATATATATGCTTATACCGTCTCTTGTTATAACATTTTATCTGACTAACATATTTGGTGTTGTTGGAATAGCTGTGTCTAAGTTAATTGTCGTGTCATTGATTAATATAATCCCATTGATTTACTGTATTTTATTGTTTAATCGAGTGATAAAGTGATGAGTTTATATTCTATTTTAAAAAAGTTAATTTTATCTTTTCATTACTATCTTTTTACTATTTCCTTTTTATCTGCGAAAAACGATAAGAAGTACTCCAATCGGTTAGATTTTGATGATTATGTTGCAGCTAAGCTAAGAAAACAGAATGAATATAAGAGGAAAATACCAAGTGTCTCTGTTATATATAGAGTCAAAAACGGATCTGAATATATAGAGGCATCTATATTGTCTATTTCGGGGTTAGCATCACAAATAATTGTTGTAGATAATAATTCTACAGATAATACAAGAGATATTGTAGAAAGATTATCGAATCAATTAGCTGATGTTTGCTCTATACAACTTTACTCTTATGATAAAAATCTCGCTATTGCTGGAGAAGGGTATAAAGATCAGGTGACAAAGGGAGATGGTTCACTGGCCGAATTTTATAATTTTAGTTTTTCTTTAGGTGATTGTGATTATTTAATGAAAGTCGATGCCCATTATATTTTTTCGGCATACGGTGTTGATATTTTGCAAAAGCAGATAGCAAAAAATTATGATGGTGTCGTTTTTCGAGGGTTAGAGTTTTTTGGGAAGTGGATGAGCAATGAGCTGTTTTTATATAAACGTTCACTGGGTCTGAAATATTGTGATGGCGAATTATATGAACAGTTAATGTGGGATAAATCAACCGTCAGGGTAAAAACTATCATTAAACCCCTTTACTTGCATGTTAAACGGTTATCCTATGTTAAAAACCTTTATAACACAAAGAAAGCCATATACGTAAAATACAATAAATAGGCAATAGAATGAATAATAAAAGAATATCAATAATAATACCAACTTATAATTCGAGCATAATATTAGAGGAAAATATTAAAATAATCAGTAGCTATAAGCAGTGTAAGATTTTTGTAATTGATGATGGTTCAGTTTCTGATGAAGCGCGCAAAAATAAAATTATTTGTAATAATTACGGGTGTAATTACACCTATACTCTTAATCAAGGCCCTTCTCACGCAAGATATGTAGGCTTATTGGATTCAGATACAGAATTTTGTTTTTTTCTTGATACTGATGATTATATTGCTGAATTTGCTCTTGATTGGGGTGTTAATTATTTATTAGAAAATAATGAGGTTGATGCCATCGTCTTTAGAAGTGATTATGTGGAAGAGTTTAATTGTAAAAACGAGACAGGTAATATCTTCACAATAAAAAAATATAACAGAGGATTAATACAAGAATGTATAGAGTGTTTAGGGTATCCAAAGCAATTTACTCTTGGTTGGAATCAATCTAATACGTTGTATCGTAGAAATAAAATCATTGATGCTTATAAAATAAGATATTTGACTTGGGGGGAAGATATACCATTAAAACTAAAACTAATTTCTGTTATGTCGCTAATTTCTGTGAGAACTCTGGGAGGGTCTCAAATTAAAATATCCTATGGACGGGGATATAAATATACACCAAAACAAATAGTTGAGCTTGCTCTGGAGGTTTACAGAACGTCCCTAAATAATGCATTTTGTCTTGCATTCATAACAGTTATAAGATATATGCTTTCATATTTTTATAAAAGATTAAAACAACTGTCCAGTAAAAGGAAGTGAGAATGAAAAGAAAACTTGTTGACTTTTGTATAATATCATTACCTCAACATAATGAAAGGAGAGATAAATTAAAAAATGAAATGGCGAAGTATGACATAGAATGTCGTGTTTCTCATGCTATTGATGGACGGAAATTATTGGCAGAAAAATACTTTTCTTTATTTAAAATTAGGTCCTCAAAGATGTTTGGAAGAGGTTTTTTAACTCCGTCGGAATTGGGATGTTTCTTGAGTCATAAAAAAGCTTTAACGGAATTTTTGGCGAGTGGAAGGAAATGGTTGGTGGTTTTGGAAGATGACGTTTTGCCCAAGGAAAATGTTAAATATTTGGACGAAATGATTAATTCATTCTGCTCATCAAGTGTCTATATTTTGGGTGGACAGGATGGTCTAAAAAGCTTTAGTCGTGTCATAATGGGGAGAAAATCAATATGTGGGGTGCGAAAAGTAATATTAGGTACACATCGTTGGTTATATAGGACATGCTGTTATTGTGTGGATATTAAAGGCGCTGAGAGAATTCTGAGGTTAATGGAAGAAAATAGTTTCTTTTGTGATGACTGGAGTTACATTGTAAGAAATGCGAAACTGGATAATGTATTTTATGGTCAATACTTTTCTCATCCTGTAAATTTAAACTCTAGTTCTATCGAAGCTGAACGTCTTTTTATTGCAGAAAAATGATATATATTATAATTAATACTATTGTGCTTTTTTATATGTTTTTGTTTAATGCATATAATCGTATTCCTTATGGGAAAATAATTATCGGGGGCATATGCGTTTTTTTTATGACTCTGTTGCCAGCATTTCAATACGGTGTTGGAACAGATTATTTTAGCTATCAAAATATATATAATAATGCTAATGAACTCGATACCTTTTATCAAAATAAGGAATATCTCTTTTATGGATATATGAGGCTATATCAACTGACTGGATGGGGATTCAAAGGTTTTATTGCGTTAACTGCTTTATTACAATCTTTATTGGTGTTTGTTATTGTTTTTCAGTTATGGAAAAACTATGGTTATTCTCTTGTTTTGGTTTTTTTTCTTTTTTGGGTTGTTACTAATTTATTTCATACCCAGATGAATATAATAAGAGCATCATTTTCAATTTATTTGTTTGCAATATCAATTCTCTATAAGTTTAGAGGGAAATTATTGTTATCTTTCATATTAATGGTTGCTGCTTTAGGTTTTCATCGCTCTGCTTTGATTGGTTTCTGTTTTCTCGTAATTCCAGATAAGACGTATTTTTTTGCGTGTAAACATGCTTTTAAAATTTATGTGTTGACTTTTTTATTGTTTCTTTTCTCTTATCTTCAGCAAATTATTTATTATATAGTGCAAAATTTATTCCCCTATTACTCACATTATTTATCCTCATTCGATGAAAGTTCTGTGAGTATAATGAATGTACTAACTAAAATGTATTGGATTCCATTTAATTTGCTATTCCTTATCTTATTAAAACTAAAGGTTTTTGTTATAAAAGATAATGAGCGAAAGTTAATTGGTATGTGGGCTTTAACGGTGAATGTTTATTTGTTAATGCTCAGTTTTGATTTTATTTCAAGGGTTAACTACTATTTTGTGATATTTTATATAATCCCGATAATTTATGTTATTAAATACACTGTTAAAAATAGATACTTCGTTTGTTTGTATCTCTCATTATTATACTGTTTTATTCCGTATCTATTAAAGGTTATTCTGTTTCCTATCGCAGAATTTTATTATAAATCATACTTGTTCTAATTTTGAATAATGATGGGGCTTTTTATGGGTAATGAAACAGTATCAATAATTATGCCAGCTTATAATGCTGAAGAAACTATTAAAGATAGTATTTTGTCAATTTTAAAACAAACGTATGAGGATTTTAAATTATATATAATCAATGATAATTCGTCGGATTCAACAGAACATATTATTAAGTCTATTATCGATGAACGTATTGTTTATTTACTAAATCGAAATGGTAAGGGAGTATCTTCGGCTAGAAATGTTGGGATTGCTGCTTGTAATGGTAGATATATTGCATTTTGTGATAGTGATGATGTTTGGTTTGAGACTAAACTCGAAGAACAACTGAAAATATTGAGTGCTGGAAATTATAAAGTTGTTTGTTCAAACTATGAGGTTTTTTATGTTGATACAAATGTAATAAAAGAAAGAAGGTTTAAGGAAGTTATTACATATAATAATATGCTGCAATCTAATCATATTGGTAACTTAACTGGTATTTATGACTCAACTCAGATAGGGAAAGTATATCAACAGGAAATTGGTCATGAAGATTACCTAATGTGGTTAACAATAGTAAAAAAAGCAAAGCTGGTTTATTGCATACAGAAAAATCTTGCCAGATATTATATACATAATACGGGGTTGTCCTCAAATAAGTTCACTGCAGCTATGTGGCAATGGAATATTTATAGAAGAGTATTGTCTTTTTCATTATTCAAGTCATTAGTTCTTTTTTTTATTTATTCAGTAAGAGCTCTTGCTAAGAGACTTTAATTAGAATGGTTTTATTAGGTTTTGATATTATAAAATGTATGTCTTTTAGATCTGATAGTCGATGTATCCAAAAGGTTTAGTTTTTGGGACATAGAGAGATAAGCCTTTCCTAAATATATTAGAAGTAAACCCGTTACTCATATTCAGCCGCTTATTTGCAGCGGTGAGCACCTCAGACAGGAGTAAACAATGTCAAAGCAACAGATTGGCGTCGTCGGTATGGCAGTGATGGGGCGCAACCTTGCGCTCAACATCGAAAGCCGTGGTTATACCGTCTCTATTTTCAACCGTTCCCGTGAAAAGACGGAAGAAGTTATTGCCGAAAATCCAGGCAAGAAACTGGTTCCTTACTATACGGTGAAAGAGTTTGTTGAATCTCTGGAAACGCCTCGTCGCATCCTGTTAATGGTGA
>NZ_PJIW01000039.1:0-5787 GCF_002929755.1 Arthrobacter sp. 4R501
TCCACATACGAGGGAATCCGGCGAAGAACCCACGGGATATTCCTCGCCTCGTTCAGGGTGGGAATAACGACACTGACCGACGCCCTCGGAGCTTCGAAGGCCAGCATCGGGAATGTTATTGGGAGCTGGGTTGAAATAGACAAATGCCTCACCACTTCATGACGCTTGCGGATTTAGTCAACTCCGCACTCGACTCAGGAGTCGGGCGCGGCACTAGCGCTTCATCCGGTCATGGGTCTGGTCTCTGGCCCAGCTCTCATTCATTGCCATTGACTCTGGCCGTGCAAAGAGCCTACGTGGCGCTCCATGAGCTATCACGAGTAGTCAGTACTCGCTTTTAAGAGCACTCCCGCTGGCCGTTCGTAAGTACAGGGATTTACCAACGGGCGAATTCTTTAGGTATGGGGTATTAGGAACCCAGTAATTATTAGGTACAGGGCTGTCATTGTGCGGCCTCATTGGGCGCTCCTACGCTGGGTGCCTAGGGCTTCTGCCGTCGTTTCTGTCGACGCATATGCGGAGCTCAGGCGTGACATCCAAGAACCCAGGAGATCAGCCATGAAGATAAAAAGGCCCGTCAAGTGGCTAAGCCAGGCACTCGCCCTTAGCACCCTAGGCGTAAGGCGGGGAGATGGTCGCTCGGCTGGTCTTCGCCTACGCGGGTCGCGGAAATTGCGGCTCCATGCACTGCTGACAGCGCTGCTGCTTGCGCTGTGTGGTGTTCTGGTGGTGCCGGTTACGGCGTCGGCTGCTCCGGGTGATGTTGGGGTTGAGGGCCCGTCGCATTCAGGGACGGGGACGCCGACGGGTACGAAGCGGGCGGAGAGTGCGTTGTGGTTCAACGACGGGCTCTGGTGGGGGAACCTGTGGGACACTGCCAGCTCGGATTTTCATATCTTCAGGTTCAATGCCGCGACGAGCTCGTGGGTCAATACGGGTGTGGCGACGGAGACGCGGGCGAACACCCATCATGACGTGTTGTGGGACGGGACGACTTTGTATGTGGCAAGCCATCAGTTCGTCAACGACGGTCTGCCTGCTGAGCCGAACTTCCCGACTTTGATGCGGCGTTACAGCTACAACTCGAGTACGAAGACGTACTCGCTGCTGGCGCAGAGTTCCACAATCATCAACAACTATAAAGTTGAGGTCCTGACCATCGATAAGGACTCGACTGGTCGGGTGTGGGCCACGTGGCAGCAGGGGAACCGGATCTATCTGAACGTCACTGGCACGGATGGCAAGACCTGGGGGACGCCGTTCCAGCATCCTGCGTCGTTGAGCAACGTGTCTGTGGACGATACCTCGGCTGTGATCGCATTCGGACCCGGCAAGATGGGCCTGATGTGGAGCCGGCAGGTCGGTGACGCCACCGACGGCATGTACTGGAGCTACCGTGCCGACAGTGCCGGCGGAGCCCCGAACACCGGATGGAGCACTCCTGTGGCGGCGGTGTCGGGGCAGCGCAGCGCTGATGACCATATGAACTTGAAGTGGCTGGACTCCTCGGGTGACCGGGTTTTCGCCGCCGTCAAGACGTCGTTCACGTCGGCGCCCCAGCCGCTGATCCAGCTGTTGGCATTGAGTGGTACGACCTGGTCGGCGCACCCGATCGCGCCTGTGTCCGAATGCCCGAACCGGGTGATCGTCCTGATTGATGAGAGCACGCAGAGGCTGCGTACCTTCGCTACCTATCCGAAGCCGAGTGGCACAACGAACGCTGGTGTCTGCACTTCGTCGGGGGGTGCGATCTACGAGAAGTCCTCGCCGCTGGGCAACATCAGCTTCACCACCGCGAAGACGGCTCGCATCGTGGACGCCGACCAGTATGTCCACAACGTGACGTCAACGAAGCAGAACCTCAACAGTGCGGCGCGGGGCACGGGCAACAGCGGTCTGCTGGTGCTCGCCGATGTGAACGCCACAAGCCGGTACTGGCACTATCACGACCCCAGCGGTGGTGGTGGTGATACGACGGCTCCGACCGTGACGGTTACATCTCCGACTGATGGTGCGACTGGTGTGGCGGTGACGGCGGATGTGACGGGGACGTTCTCGGAGGCGATGAACGCGTCGACGGTCACGTCGAGCACATTCACGTTGAAGGAAGGGACGACGACCGTGCCGGCCGCTGTGACGTACAGCAGCGCGGGCAACGTTGCGACGTTGGACCCGACTGCTAATCTGGCGGCGGATACGACGTACACGGCGACGATCGAGAGCGGCCCCAATGGGGTGAAGGATGTTGCCGGCAACGCGCTGGCGACGGACAAGACCTGGACCTTCACCACGGCTCCCGCGGGCGGCGGTGATACTACGGCTCCGACCGTGACGGTTACGTCTCCGACTGATGGGGCGACTGCTGTGGCGGTGACGGCGACTGTGACGGGGACGTTCTCGGAGGCGATGAACGCGTCGACGGTCACGTCGAGCACGTTCACGTTGAAGGAAGGGACGACGACGGTGCCGGCCGCTGTGACGTACAGCAGCGCGGGCAACGTTGCGACGTTGGACCCGACTGCTGACCTGACCGCAAACACGACGTACACTGCGACGATCGAGAGCGGCCCCACCGGGGTGAAGGATGTTGCCGGCAACGCGCTGGCGACGGACAAGACCTGGACCTTCACCACGGCTCCCGCGGGCGGCGGCACGCCCGAGACCGTCACGCTCACGGCCACCGCTGACAGCTATGTGACGAGCGCGGCGGCGGGGACGAACAACGGCACAAGCACCTTGCTGGGTGTGGACAACAGCCCGGTGGAGGTCACGTACCTGAAGTTCGACCTGTCAGCGTATGCGGGCAGGACCATCCAGAGTGCAACGTTGCAGCTGCGCAGCGCCGGCAGCGGATCAACGGGCACGCAGAACATCAAGCTGGTCGCCGATGACAGCTGGACCGAGACCGGGATCACGTACAGCATCCGCCCGGCGCTCGGCACCAGCATCGGCACCCTCGGCCCGACAACCACCAACACCAACTACAACATTCCGCTGACGGTCAGCGGACTGACCGGTGAACTCGGCCAACAGCTCTCCCTGGGAACGGACACCACCAGCGGCGATGGCCTGGACCTCAACTCCAAGGAGGCCGGCAGCACCTTCGCACCCAAGCTCGTCCTCACCCTGAGCGGCGGTGGTGGTGGTGATACGACGGCTCCGACCGTGACGGTTACATCTCCGACTGATGGTGCGACTGGTGTGGCGGTGACGGCGAATGTGACGGGGACGTTCTCGGAGGCGATGAATGCCTCGACAGTCACCTCGAGCACGTTCACGTTGACGGGGCCGACGGGGACGGTGCCGGCAGCTGTGACGTACAGCAGCACGGGCAACGTTGCGACGTTGAACCCGACTGCGGATTTGGCGGCGGGTACGACGTACACTGCGACGATCAAGAGCGGCCCCACCGGGGTGAAGGATGTTGCCGGCAACGCGCTGGCGACGGACAAGACCTGGACCTTCACCACGGCTCCCGCGGGCGGCGGTGATACTACGGCTCCGACAGTGACGGCTACGTCTCCGACTGCTAATGCGACTGCTGTGGCGGTGTCGGCGAATGTGACAGGGACGTTCTCAGAAGCGATGAATCAGTCGACTGTCACGTCGAGCACGTTCACGTTGACGGGGCCGACGGGGACGGTGCCGGCAGCTGTGACGTACAGCAGCACGGGCAACGTTGCGACGTTGAACCCGACTGCGGATTTGGCGGCGGGTACGACGGGTACGACGTACACTGCGACGATCAAGAGCGGCCCCACCGGGGTGAAGGATGTTGCCGGCAACGCGCTGGCGACGGACAAGACCTGGACCTTCACCACGGCTCCCGCGGGCGGCGGCACGCCCGAGACCGTCACGCTCACGGCCACCGCTGACAGCTATGTGACGAGCGCGGCGGCGGGGACGAACAACGGCACAAGCACCTTGCTGGGTGTGGACAACAGCCCGGTGGAGGTCACGTACCTGAAGTTCGACCTGTCAGCGTATGCGGGCAGGACCATCCAGAGTGCAACATTGCAGCTGAGCAGCGCCGGCAGCGGATCAACGGGCACACAGAACATCAAGCTGGTCGCCGATGACAGCTGGACCGAGACCGGGATCACGTACAGCGGCACCCCCACCCGTCCGGCCCTCGGCACCAGCATCGGCACCCTCGGCCCGACAACCACCAACACCACCTACAACGTTCCGCTGACGGTCAGCGGACTGACCGCTGAGCTCGGCCAACAGCTCTCCCTGGGAATGGACACCACCAGCGGCGATGGCCTGGACCTCAACTCCAAGGAGGCCGGCAGCACCTTCGCACCCAAGCTCATCCTCACCCTGAGCTAAGCCACAGGAAGAGAACTAAACATGGCCGGGACTCCATCCTTAAGGATGGGGTCCCGGCCATGTTAGCGACGCGCCCGTCGCAGGTCAGATGGGGTGTTCGCTCACTGGACCTCGCTCCACGGTGCGCGCGCAATGACGGTCCCGGACAGCGGGCTGCCCTCCACGTGCGCCATCCGGCGGCCGCGTACGTACCCGGCGGCCGTCCAAGCCAGGACTGCGATGACGGCTCCCGCCCGGCCCAGCCCCTGCGGGTTGTCGCCCCGGCCCCAATCACGAATCCCGGAAAAAACGGCCCGTGGCAGTACGCTGCGCACGTAGCGCCGTTCAGGGCCGAGAGCCCGTTTTTGCCCTACCACCCGGCTTACCTGGGCTTTGGAGATACCTTCGGACCAGGAACGCGACAGCATGTAGCGCAATGTCCCCCTGTCCGCCGGCACGTGGTGGCGGACCAAAGCCGCCGGTTCGTAGACGATCCGCGATCCGGGTGAGCCTATCTTCGAACGGATGCAGATCTCGGTCTCCTCGCAGCCAAGGGGCAAAGTGCCCTGGCGCCCCAGAGAAAGGTTGAAGCCGCCCACCTGGCGGAGGACTTCGCGCCTGAAGGACATGTTCGCGCCGATGACGTTCCGGACCTCGGAGGCCACCTTGGGCATTCCGCGGTGGCTGCATCCTACGATCCAGTCGAGCTCTTCACCGAAGTAGCCCGGACGGCCCGTTTCCCACACCGGTTCCACGCGGCCGCCGACGGCCAGGACATCAGGATCGTCATAAAGGGCAAGCAGCCGTTGAAGCCAGTCCGGGGCTGCCTCGGCGTCGTCGTCGAGGAAGGCCACAATGTCCGAGTCGGCAAGTCCGACGCCGGTGTTCCGCGCTCCGGACAACCCGCGTGGACCACTGCTCTCCACCACCGTCACGTCATCTACAATTTCGGTGAGCCGCTCGTAGAGGTCCGCGTTATGGTCAATCACCACCAGGACCTCCTGGGGTGCAATTGATTGGGCCCGGACGGACTCTATGACGTCCAGCAACCGGTCCCAACGCCTTTCGGTATAAGCACAAATGACGATCGTTACGCTCGGACGTGCACCACGATCCAGCATGCTACGCTCCCCGAACGAGGGAGAGAACCGTTTGGGGATCCATAGGCGTCCGCGGGACGCTGACATTTGCGTAGGTATATTTCACCCGGCGGAGGGCTTCAGGTCTGGCGCCTGCGGTGGGCGCCTCCCACATGGTGCATTCGCGCGCCAGCGTTCCCAGTACCCGCCAGCCGTCACGGAACGTCTGCAGGTTCGACGCGCCGGAGATCCGGTCCAGCTCCAGGCTGGGGACTTCGGCAATGCGCAGACCGGCCTTTGCCGCCCGGACAATCAGCTCAGTCTCAATTTCAAAGCCGTCCGATTCCAGCTGAAGGATCTCCAGGCATTCCCTCCGAAACGCGATATATCCATAGCA